>NZ_JBISWL010000133.1:0-27728 GCF_044462265.1 Kocuria rhizosphaerae | reverse complement strand
CCCGCCACTGTCGTGCACTGACCGTCCCTGCACGCGAGCTGCCCCGTGACCACGGTCGGGCAGGGATCCCCACGACCCCCGTCCCGGCTGCGTCGTGGTAGCCGTGGAGCAGCCCGCACCGGAGGCTCGCCGGGGGCTCTGGACGGCGATGGAATCCCTGACCCGCCGCGGGGCCGACCGGCGGGCCGGGCCTCGGAGGCCTCAGTCTCGGGCCAGGCCACCTTCGGGGACGGCTACGGTGGTCCTGCACGCATGCCCGATCCACTCCCCCACCAGTCGGCGGACGAGTGCGAGGTCGAGTGCCAGAGGATCCACGACCAGCACCCGGCAGTCCTGGGCCATGCCGGCCCGGTCGACCGAGGCGGACCCGCAGACCGTGAGGACGCGGAGACCGGACTCCTTCGCGGCCGTCACCATGGCGGGATCCGCCCCGCAGACAAGCAGGGCCCGGTCCATCTGGCCGTTCCGGATCATCCGCGCGGCCACGGATCCGATGTCCGGTCGTGACGAAGGGTCAGCGACGCGGACGTCGTGACGGTCGATGCCGATGTCGACGGCTTCGACGACACGGCAGTCACCGAGCAGATCGGCGAAGACCGCGTCCTTGATCGCGACTCCGGCGCTGTCGGCGCCGAGCACGAGGCGGAGGGGCATCCTGGGTTCTCCTTGTCGGGGACCGGGCGGAGCGGGACGCTCCGACGGAGGCTGGCCGACCGGCCCGGGCCGGTGCCGGCACGTGGTGATCGGTCGGGGCACCGATGCCGGCGCCCCGGCACCCAGCTGACGGCTGGGAACCGGGGCGCCGGACCCGCTGGTGCACGGGCGGGCCTCCTGTGTCGCACCGTCGGCCCAGGGGCCGGCGATGTCGCGATCAGCCGTCGGGGGACGGCGGCCGCGAGTCAGTGCATGTGGCTTCCGCCGTTGATGTCGAGGGTCACTCCGGTGAGATAGGAGGAGTCCTCGGAGGCGAGGAAGGTGATCGCCGCGGCGATCTCTTCCGTGGTGGCGGTGCGCCCGACCGGGACGCTCGCGGAGATGGCCGCCTCCTGCTCGGGGGTGCTGCCCACGCGGATGTTGGTGTCGACCGCCCCGGGGGTCACCGCGTTGACCGTCACGCCGGTCGGACCGAGCTCGCGGGCCAGGGCCTTGGTGAACCCCAGGATGGCGGCCTTGGCCGCGGAGTAGGGCACCTTGCCGAAGACTCCGCCACCGCGCTGGGCGGACACCGATGACATGTTCACGATCCGGCCCCAGCCCTGTTCGATCATCTCGGGCAGGAAAGCCTTGGTGACCAGGTAGGTGCCGGTGGCGTTGACGTCCATGACCTTGTGCCACAGCTCCAGGGTGGTGTCGAGGAAGTCCACCGGCGAGGTGATCCCCGCGATGTTGACCACCGCCCCCACCGGGGGGAGGTCGCCGGCGGCGACCTCGGCGGCCACCGCGTCGTGGGCGGTGGTCACGGAGGCCTCGTCGGCGACGTCGATCGCGTGGCCGAGCGCGGGCACGCCGAACTCCTGCCCGATGCTCCGGGCGACCTGCGCGGATTTCTCGCCGTCGAGGTCCAGGATCACCACGCCCCAGCCCTCGCGGGCGAAACGGCGGGCCGTGGTGGCTCCGATGCCCTTCTCGGACGTGGCGCCGGTGATGACAGCAGTGCGCTGGGTGGTGGTCATGTTGCTCCTCGGGGTGGTGGGAAATGGATGGCTGTGATGGTGGTCTAGAGCAGGGGTGAAACGAACTCGGCCGCCGCCACAGCAGCGGCGGGGCGCTCCTCGTCCGTGACATCGCGGGTCTCCAGCTCCAGGGAGAAGTGACCGCTGTAGTTCGCGGCGGCGAGGGCGTGGAACCCCGCGGCGAAGTCGGCTTTGCCGTTGCCGATGCCGAGGTTGATGTCGCCGGGGATGGCATCACGGAGGTGCACGTGGGCGATCCGCTCGTCGAAGGTCTCGATGAAGTCCACCGGGTTCCCGCCGGAGGCGACGATGTGGCTGAAGTCCATGACCACGCCGACACCGGTCCCGGCCAGACGGGAGGTCAGGCGGCGGGCGCGGTCGATGTTCCAGCACAGGCGGTGGACGTGCAGGGACTCGGTCCACACCTCCACACCGGTCACTGCGGCCCGGTCCGAGGCGTGGGTCAACTCGGCGGCGACGGTGTCCAGGTCCTCCTCGAGCGATCGGACCGGGTCGTGGTCCGACGCCCCGCAGGGCAGGACCAGGGCCCGGGCGCCCACCGCACGGGTGAGCCGCAGGAGCATCTCGAGGTGCTGCTCCCGCGCCGTCCGCTGCTCGTCGTCGAGCGGGGTGTTGAGATCCCCGATGTCCCCGTTGACGGATCGGACCGCCAGCCCGGATGTTCCGACCTCCGTGCTGACCCGGTCCACGGCATGCTCGTCCAGGACGTAGGGCACGTGGTCGCAGACACCGGGGAGAGCGCCCAGATCGATCTCCCGGAACCCGCTCTCGCGCATCGTCCTCAGCGCCTCCGGCAACGGCAGGTGCCGGAAGCTGATGGAGGAGCAGCCCAGTCGGGGAGAGAACATGTCGTTGATCCTTGCCTGGAGCCGGTGGGTGTGCCGCACGTCACGTTACCTTGGCCGACTGTTAACAGTCAACATGAGTTGGCTCCGGATCGCCTTTCCAGCCAGCCGCCGAGAACCCCGCATGCTCGACGACCCCCTCGGTGCCGCCCCTCCGGAGGTCCGGAAGGTGATTCTTGACACACGATGAGGCGCGTTCTACTTTGACTGTTAACAGTTAACTTCGGTCCGTGGGGCACGATCTCGTGTCGGCCGGCATCGTGGCGCCCCTGACGTGGCGGCGTCGGACCTGCTTCCACCAGGAATCAGGTGGGCTTCTGTCCCTCGGCCACCCTCTGCGCGGTCCGGTGTCCGCGCAGAGGGAAAAGCGGGTTCTCGCGGAGGCACCCAGCGCCGCCCCTGCCTCTCTCCACACCATCGATGTTGTCCGAATTCCACGAAGCAGTGCCCGGGCGTCCACGAGGCGCACCGGGTGCGGGACGGTTGTAGATGTTCGAGAAGATCCTGGTGGCCAATCGCGGGGAGATCGCGATCCGGGCGTTCCGCTCGGCCTATGAGCTGGGGGCCAAGACGGTGGCGGTGTTCCCGTACGAGGACCGTCACTCGATCCACCGGCAGAAGGCGGACGAGGCCTATCAGATCGGTGAGGAGGGTCACCCGGTGCGGGCCTACCTCGACGTGGCGGAGATCGTGCGGGTGGCCAAGGAGTCCGGGGCGGATGCGATCTATCCCGGCTACGGGTTCCTCTCCGAGAACCCGGACCTGGCCCGTGCCGCGGAGGCGGCGGGGATCACGTTCGTGGGCCCGGCCGCGGAGATCTTGGAGCTGGCCGGCAACAAGGTCGAGGCCCTGAAGGCGGCCCAGCGGGCGGGGATCCCCACCCTGGACTCCTCGGCCCCCTCCTCGGACGTGGAGTACCTGCTGGGCCAGGCCGAGCGCATCGGCTTCCCGGTCTTCGTCAAGGCCGTCGCCGGCGGCGGTGGTCGCGGGATGCGGCGGGTGGAGACGCCCGAGGCGCTGCCCGAGGCGCTGGCGGCGGCGATGCGGGAGGCGGACACGGCCTTCGGGGATCCCACGATGTTCGTGGAGCAGGCGGTGCTGCGTCCCCGTCACATCGAGGTGCAGATCCTGGCCGATGCCGAGGGCAACATCGTCCATCTCTTCGAGCGGGACTGCTCCGTGCAGCGCCGCCACCAGAAGGTCATCGAGATCGCCCCGGCCCCGAACCTCGACGAGGGGATCCGTCAGGCCCTGCACGCCGACGCGGTGAAGTTCGCGCGCGAGCTGGGCTACGTGAACGCGGGCACCGTGGAGTTCCTGGTGGACACGGCCGGGGAGCGGGCCGGGCAGCACGTGTTCATCGAGATGAACCCCCGCATCCAGGTCGAGCACACGGTCACCGAGGAGATCACCGACGTGGACCTCGTCCAGTCCCAGTTGCGCATCGCCGCCGGGGAGTCCCTGACGGACCTGGGCATCAGCCAGCGGGAGCTGACCGTGCGGGGGGCGGCGATGCAGTGCCGGATCACCACGGAGGACCCGGCCAACGGTTTCCGCCCCGACGTCGGTCGCATCTCCGCCTACCGCTCGGCCGGCGGGGCGGGGGTGCGCCTGGACGGCGGGACGGTCTACGCCGGTGCCGAGGTCTCCCCCCACTTCGACTCCATGCTGGTCAAGCTCATCTGCCGGGGCCGGGACTACGCCACGGCCGTGCACCGCTCCCAGCGGGCCCTGGCGGAGTTCCGGATCCGCGGGGTCGCGACCAACATCCAGTTCCTGCAGGCCGTGCTGGCCGATCCGGAGTTCCTGGCCGGGAACGTGGCCACGGACTTCATCGAGCGCCGTCCGGAGCTGCTGGAGGCGCGCACCTCGGGGGACCGGGCCACGAAGGCGCTGACCTGGCTGGCCGAGGTGACGGTGAACCGGCCCAACGGGGAGCGGGTGGAGGGCATCGATCCGCGCACGAAGCTGCCGCGCTACCCCGGGGACAAGCAGGACGAGCCGCTGCGGTCCCCGTTCGACGGCCCCTCCGAGCACACTCCGCCGCCGGGGTGGCGCCAGGTCCTCCAGGAGAAGGGTCCGGAGGGCTTCGCGGCGGCGCTGCGGGAGCAGACGGCGGTGGCGGTGACGTCCACGACCTTCCGCGACGCCCACCAGTCCCTGCTCGCGACCCGGGTGCGCACCCGCGACCTGCTCGCGGCCGCTCCGGCCTACGCGCACACCCTGCCGCAGCTGTTCTCGGTGGAGGCCTGGGGCGGGGCCACCTACGACGTGGCCCTGCGCTTCCTGGGCGAGGACCCGTGGGAGCGCCTGGCGCTGCTGCGCCAGGCGATGCCCAACATCCCCATCCAGATGCTGCTGCGCGGGCGCAACACGGTGGGCTACACCCCTTACCCCACGGAGGTCACGGACGCGTTCGTCGCCGAGGCCGCGGCCACCGGGGTCGACATCTTCCGGATCTTCGACGCGCTCAACGACGTGGAGCAGATGGCCCCGGCCATCGAGGCCGTGCGCAAGACGGGCACGGCGGTGGCCGAGGTCGTCCTGTGCTACACGGGCGACCTCAACGACCCGGACGAGGACCTCTACACCCTCGACTACTACCTGGATCTGGCCGCCCAGTGCGTGGCGGCCGGGGCGCACATCCTGGCGATCAAGGACATGGCCGGGCTGCTGCGCCCGGCCGCGGCCAAGCGGCTGGTGTCGGCCCTGCGGGAGCGCTTCGCGCTGCCGGTGCACCTGCACACCCACGACACCGCCGGCGGGCAGCTGGCCACGCTGATGGCCGCGATCGAGGCCGGGGTCGACGCCGTCGACGTCGCCGACGCCTCCATGGCCGGTACCACCTCCCAGGTCTCGGCCTCGGCGCTGGTGGCCGCCCTGGAGCACACCGAGCGCGACACCGGCATCCCCCTGGAGGCCATCTCGGCGCTGGAGCCCTACTGGGAGGTCATCCGCCGGATGTACTCCCCGTTCGAGTCCGGGCTCACCGCCCCGACCGGGCGGGTCTACCGGCACGAGATCCCCGGCGGGCAGCTGTCCAACCTGCGCCAGCAGGCCATCGCGCTGGGCCTGGGCGAGCGCTTCGAGGCGATCGAGGACATGTACACCGCGGCCAACGCCATGCTGGGCCGGCTGGTGAAGGTCACCCCGTCCTCGAAGGTCGTGGGCGACCTCGCGCTGCAGCTGGTGGGCATGGGCGTGGACCCGGCCGCCTTCGAGGCCGATCCCCAGCGCTTCGACCTGCCGGATTCGGTGATCAGCTTCCTCGCCGGGGAGCTGGGCACCCCGCCGGGCGGGTGGCCCGAGCCGTTCCGGACCAAGGCGCTTCAGGGGCGCAACGTGAAGGTCGGGATCACCGAGCTGGCCCCCGAGGACGCCCGAGCCCTGGCCGAGGACTCCGCGACCCGCCGGGCCACCCTCAACCGGCTGCTCTTCCCAGGCCCCACCCGGGAGTTCCTGGCCAGCCGGGCCAAGTACGGTGACCTCGCCCTGCTGCACACCCGGGACTTCCTCTACGGGCTGACCACCGAGCACGAGCACGTGATCTCCCTGGGCAAGGGCGTGCGGCTGCTGGTGACCCTGCAGGCGATCTCGGAGGCCGACGACAAGGGCATGCGCACCGTCATGGTGACCCTCAACGGACAGCCCCGGATGATCGAGGTCCGCGACACCTCCGTGGCCTCGGCGGTGCCCGAGACCGAGAAGGCCGACCCCACCGACCCCGGCCACGTCGCCGCGCCCTTCGCCGGGGCGGTCACCGTCACCGCGACCGAGGGCCAGACCGTCGAGCCCGGCGCCCAGGTCGCCACGATCGAGGCCATGAAGATGGAGGCCTCCATCACCGCGCCCACCGCGGGCACCGTCACCCGCGTCGCGCTCACCGGCGTCACCCAGGTCACCGGAGGGGACCTCCTCCTCGTCCTGGACCCCACCGACTGACCGCCCGCCGGTCCGGGCCCTCAGGGCCCGGACCGCGCGGAGCCCGGGCCCTCCGGCCGGTCCCGGGACGGCGTCACCGCGACCAGACCTCCCGGAACTTCCCGCTGCGCGGGTCCGGACGGGGCGGATCGGGGGAGTGCCGGACGGCGACCGTGACCAGCCCGCGGGCGTCCAGGAACGCCCGCAGCCGAGCCTCGGCGGCCGAGCGGATGAGCACGAGGTCGGCACCGGGGTCGGGCTCCAGGTGCACGGTCAGCGTCTCGGGTCCCGTGCCCACCGCCTGGAACCGGCGCACCCCCGGCGTCTCCCCGATCACCGTGCCGAGCGCCAGGGGAGGCACCTCCACGGTCGGCCCGGCCCCGGCCCGGAGCCGGAGGACGGCGCCGCTGCGCCCCTCCACCCGAACCACCGGCAGGGGACTGCCGCAGGGGCACGGCCCGGCCGCCAGCACGGCGCTGTCGCCGAGGTCGTAGCGCAGGAGGGGCTGGACCCGGTTGTCGAGGTTGGTCACGAGGGCGGTGGCGGACACGGTGCCCGGGGGCACCGGCCGCAGCCGTTCGTCGACGGGCTCGAAGAGATAGCGGTCGGCGTTGACGTGGAGGGCCGCGCGGGGGCACTCCACGGCCAGGGCGGGGACCTCCGAGGCCGCGTACTCGTCGAGCACCGGACAGCCGAACGAGCCGGAGATCGCCCTGCGGGCCGCCGGGGTGAGCGTCTCGCCCCCGACGGCGACCAGCGCGGGGTCGACCCCCAGCCGCCCGGCGCGCCGCTCCCCGGCCAGGAGCCGGAGGACGCTCGGGTAGCCCACCAGGACCGTGGGCCGGAACTCCTCCAGCTCCGCGACGATCTCCGGGAGCGGGCGCAGGACCGACACCACCCGCAGCCGCCGGGCCTGCGCACGGCTGCGCCGGCGCAGGTCCTCGGCCACGGTCACCGCGGCGAAGTGCCCGCCCGTGGCCACCAGCACGGCGGTGCGCAGGCCGTGGCGCAGCACCGGCCCCAGCACCTCGGGACGCAGGGCCGTGCGCCGGGCCCGGACGCGCAGCACGGCCGCGGCCGCGGCCCAGGACGCCCGGTCGTGGACGAGGACCGCGGGCTCTCCGCTGGTCCCCGACGTGGTGATCACGTGGTAGCCGCCGAGGTACCGGGCGCCGACGGGCGACGGGCCGTCCAGCACGTCGCGGTGCAGGGCCTCCAGGGTGAGCCGCGGGTCGGTCACCCACTCGTCGAACCGGGCCATGAGTCCCGGCCGGTCGACCGGCGGCAGCACCCGAGGATCCGTCACCTCCGCGGGCAGTCCGTGGTAGAGCCGCCGGTAGTAGGGCGACGCGTGGCGGGCGTGCCGGACGAGAGCCGCCAGGCGGGCCCGCTGTCGGCGGGCGACCGCCTCCGGCCCGGCGTGCTCGACCCACCACGCGTCCGCCGCCACGCCCAGCATCCCGGGGCCTCCGTCCTCGTGCCGTGGGATCAGCGTAGGGCCGGCCGGGCGACCGCACGAGGCCCGCATAGGATGGGCGCCATGCGCGAATTCGATCTCATCATCATCGGCTCGGGCTCCGGGAACTCGATCCTCACCGAGGACTTCGACGGCCTGGACGTGGCCATCGTGGACGGCGGGACCTTCGGCGGGGTCTGCCTCAACGTGGGCTGCATCCCCACGAAGATGTACGTGTACCCCGCCACCCTCGCCCGGCACGCGGTCGAGGCGGACCGCCTCGGCGTGCGGGCCGAGGTCCGGGACGTGCGCTGGCGCGAGATGCGCGACCGGATCTTCGGGCGGATCGACGCCATCTCCCACGGCGGGCTGGAGTACCGCCGGACCCTGCCGAACGTGACGGTCGTCGAGGAGCGGGTGCGCTTCACCGGCCCGCGGACCCTGCGCACGGCCTCCGGTCATGAGCTGACCTCGCGGCAGATCGTCGTGGCGGCAGGGTCGCGGCCGGTCGTCCCCGACGTCCCCGGCATCGACCTGCCCCAGGTCCACACCTCGGACACGGTCATGCGCATCGACGAGCTCCCCCGGCGCGTGGTCGTCGTCGGCGGCGGCTACATCGGCGCGGAGTTCGCCCACATGTTCTCGAGCCTCGGCTCCCGGGTCACCCAGGTGAACAGGTCCCACCGCATCCTGCGATACCACGATCCGGAGATCGCCCAACGCTTCGCCCGCGAGGCCTCACGGCAGTGGAAGCTCGAGGCGGGCTGGTCGCTGGCCGGGGTCGAGGAGTCGGCCGGTGACGGCTCCGCGGTGACGGTCACCTTCCACGACCCGGAGGACCCCGAGCTGACCATGCGCCTGCCCGCCGACGTGGTGCTCGTGGCCACCGGACGGCAGCCCAACACGGACGTGCTGGACGCCCGGGCGGGCGGGCTGGACGTGCGCGAGGACGGTCTGCTGGCCGTCGACGAGTTCCAGCACGCCCTCCACGGCGGGGAACCGGTCGAGGGCGTGTGGGCGCTCGGCGACATCTGCTCGCCGTACCAGCTCAAGCACGTCGCCAACGCGGAGGCCAGGACGGTCCAGCACAACCTGCTGCACCCCGAGGACCTGCGTGCCACCGACCACCGGTTCGTGCCCTCCGCCGTGTTCACGAGCCCGCAGATCGCCTCCGTGGGCATGACCCAGGCCGAGGCCGAGGACTGGGCCGTCGAGAACGGCACGGAGATCACCGTCAAGGTCCAGGACTACGGGGCGACGGCCTACGGCTGGGCCATGGAGGACCACACCGGGCTGTGCAAGATCGTCGCGGAGAAGGGCACGGGCCGGCTGCTGGGCGCCCACCTGATCGGGGAGGAGGCCTCCCTGCTGATCCAGCCCCTGGTCCAGGCCATGTCCTTCGGCGTCGACGCCCATGCGATGGCCCGCGGCCAGTACTGGATCCATCCGGCCCTCAGCGAGGTCGTGGAGAACGCCCTGCTGGGCCTCGACGTGCCCGAGCACACCCCCCTGCCCCCGCACGAGCTCGTCAGGGGACGGTGACGCGGGGCGTGCTCAGCCCTCGCCGCGGCCGGGCAGGTGGGCGGAGGAGAGCTTCCCCCTGAGCCGTTCCGCCGCGGTGCTGGACACCGGCGCCTCGGCGGGCGCCGGCCGCGAGTAGATCTCCTCGATCGTCTCCGCGAAGTCCTGGGCGATCCTGGCGCGCTTGATCTTCATGGAGGGGGTCAGGTGGCCCGAGGCCTCCGTCCAGTCGACGTCGAGGATCTCGAAGGCGCGGATGCCCTCCGCCCGGGAGACCGCGCGGTTGGCGTGCGCCACGATCTCCTGGACGTGCTCCACGACCTTCGGGTGCCGCGCGGCCTCGGCGATGGGCATCGACGGGTCGAGGCCCATCAGCTCCA
Source organism: Kocuria rhizosphaerae (assembly GCF_044462265.1). NCBI lineage: Bacteria > Bacillati > Actinomycetota > Actinomycetes > Micrococcales > Micrococcaceae > Kocuria > Kocuria rhizosphaerae. Next base: position 17,911 of record NZ_JBISWL010000133.1, on the reverse strand, counting down.
GCCGGGCCGGCAGGACGTCCTGGTCCAGGGTGATCAGCGCGGCGACGAACGGCCGGTCGTCGCCGACGACCATCACCTGTGAGACCAGCGCGGAGGCGCGGATGGGGTCCTCGAGCACATTGGGCACCACGTTCTTGCCGCCTGCGGTGACGATGATCTCCTTCTTGCGGCCGGTGATGCTCAGCGCCCCGTCCTCGTCCAGCGTGCCGAGGTCGCCGGTGCGGAACCAGCCGTCCTCGAAGGCCTCCGCCGTGAGGTCCTCGCGGCCGTGGTAGCTCCGCATCACGTGGGCGCCGCGGACGAGGACCTCGCCGTCGTCGGCGATCCGGATCTCGTTGCCCGGCAGGACCCGGCCCACGGTGCCGATCTTGCCGACCTCCGGCGTGTTCACGGAGATCGGGGCCGTGGTCTCCGTGAGCCCGTAGCCCTCGACGACGTAGACGCCGATGCCGTTGAAGAAGTGGCCCAGGCGCGTGCCGAGGGCGGCGCCGCCCGAGACCGCGTGCGTGACCTCTCCGCCCATCGCCGCCCGCAGCTTCGAGTAGACGAGGTGGTCGAAGAGGGCGTGCCGGGCGCGCAGCAGCGGCGGCACGGGCCCGGCCTGGCGCGCGGTCGAGTAGGCCACGGCCGTGGCCGTCGCGCGCGAGAAGATCAGCGTCTTGACCTTGCCGCCCTTCTCGGCCTTGAGCCGTGCGCTCTGGTAGATCTTCTCGAACACCCTCGGCACGGCCAGGATGAAGGTCGGCCGGAAGGACGCGAGGTCCGCCATGAGGTTCTTCACGTCCGGGGTGTGGGCGAGGGCGGTCCCCGTGTAGAGGGCGATGACCTCCACGAAGCGGGCGAAGACGTGGGCCAGGGGCAGGAACATCAGCGTCCGGGCTCCGGGGTGGACGATGTCCGAGACGACCAGGGCGGTGTTCTCGCTGAGCCGCACGAAGTTGCCGTGGGTCAGCTCGCACCCCTTCGGCGCGCCGGTGGTCCCGGAGGTGTAGATGATGGTGGCGATGTCGTCGAGCCCGCGGGACGTCCGGCGCGCCTCGAGCTCCTCGTCGGAGACCTCCGCCCCGGAGCGGGTGAGGTCGTCGAGGCTCGTGCCCGTCCCGTCCAGGCGCCAGATCCGCTCGGAGGCGCGGAAGGCGGACTCCTCGGCGGCCGCCAGCACCGCGTTCTCGAGGGCCTCCGTCTCGACGAACACGGCCCGCGCGTCGGAGTCGCCCATGATCCAGGAGATCTGCTGGGCCGAGGAGGAGTCGTAGACGGGGACCGGCACTGCTCCGGCGTACCAGATCGCGAGGTCCACCAGCGTCCACTCGTACCGGGTGCGGCTGAGGATGCCGACCCGGTCCCCGGGCTCGATGCCGGCGGCGACCAGGCCCTTGGCCACGCCCCGCACGGCGGCGTGGAACTCCCGGGCGTGCACCTCACGAGGCGCCGCGTCGGCGGAGAGCACGGTGTAGAGGTGCGGGTCGCCGTCGCGCTCCGCCTGCGCCACGAGGAAGTCCGTGATGCTGCGGTGCACGGGCGGGTCCACGAGGGCTTCGGTGGCGACGTGGCGCATGGTGGTTCTCCTCAGGTCGTGATCGGCGGGTCGGAACGGGTGGTTCGGGTCGGGCGGGCGGGCCGGGTCCGGAGGAACGGCGTGAGCGGATCGGCTCGGGTGTGCCGACGGTCCCAGTCTAGTGAGTTCGCTCACGCACACGCCGTCACACGCGGGCGCCGTCGTCGAGGTCGTCGCGCTCCTCGGGAAGCCGGCGCAGCAGGACGCCGATCGCGACGACCACCGCCACGAGGCCGGTGACCACCGCCCACCACGGGAGGGACCCCGGCAGCAGCGCCAGGACCACGAGCAGCACGGGCACCCCGATCAGGACCGTCCAGGCCAGCAGGGCCACGCCGCTCAGGCCCTGTGTGACGGGCCCCGGGTCGGGTGAGTAGGGCGCGTCGTCGTCGGCCGTCCCGGCCGCGGACTCCGGGACGGCGGACTCCGGGAGGGGCGCCTCCTCGGGGGACCAGTCGCGGGGGCCGGGAAGGTGGCGGTCCCCGGCTCGGCGGACGTCCTCGAGTCCGGCCACGATCCGGGCCCACTCTTCCTCGGGCCCGGGCGCGGGCCCGCCCGGCCGCCCGGTCACCGGCCCGCTCCCCGGGGCTCGCCGTCGGGGGCCAGCGCGGTCACGGGGTCGCGCCCGCCGACGAGGTCGCCGAGGAACCGCACCGACCGGGCGTGGACGACGTCGGCCTCGCGGTCGAGGGTGGCCACGTGGAAGCTCTCGGTGAGCCGGACGAGCTCCACGGGACCGCCCGCGTGGCGCAGCACGTGCCGCGTCGAGGCCTCGGAGACCACGTGGTCGTGCCGCGAGCGCAGCACCAGGACGGGCGCCGTGACGGAGGGCAGCATCCGGCGGGTGCGGGACATGAGCCGGCCGAGCTGGGCGACTCCCGCCACCGGTGTGCGCGGATAGGCGTGCTCGGTCACCCCGGGCACGCTGATGTCGTCCGCGACGGCGTCCACGGAGGCCACGGCGTGGCGCAGGGCGGGTGCCAGGGGTGCCGCGCGGCTCACCAAGGACAGGGCGGGGTTCACCGCCACGACCCCGTCGACGGGCTCTCTCGCCGCGAGGTGCAGGGCCAGCGTGCCGCCCATCGAGAGCCCGCACACCACGACGACGTCGTGCCGCTCGCGGAGGGACCGCAGGTGCTCCGCGGCGTGGTCGCGCCACTGCTCCCACCGCACGTCCGCGAGCTCCTGCCACCGTGTGCCGTGCCCCGGCAGGAGGGGGCCGACGACCTCCGCTCCGGTACGGTGCAGGGCCCGGCCCCACGGGAGGACGCTGAACGGGACGCCCGTGAACCCGTGCAGCACGAGCACCCCGGCCGCCCCCTCGGCGGGGAAGCGGAACGGGTCGGCGGGGGAGGGCTGGAGGCGGGCCTCGTCCGGCGGAGTCATGGGTCCATGATGTCAGGAGGGACCGCCGGGCGGTGCCCCTGGCCCCGCCCGGCGCGCGGACGTGAGAGAATACCGGAGGCCGGATCCGGTCCGAGCGCCACGGACCCACGCGACACCCCGATCACCACGAAGGAGTCCTCTCCCACATGGTCTACATGTTCCTGAAGCGCTACGTCGTCGGCCCGCTGGTCAACGTGGCCTTCCGTCCCGAGGTCCGCGGCTTGGAGCACGTGCCCACCGAGGGACCCGCCATCCTGGCGAGCAACCACCTCTCGGTCTCCGACTCGGTGTTCATGCCCGTCGCCGTGCCGCGCCAGGTGTTCTTCCTGGCGAAGTCCGACTACTTCACCGGCCCCGGGATCAAGGGCCGGGTCGTGGGGGCCTTCTTCCGTGCGATCAACCAGATCCCGATGGACCGCTCCGGTGGCCGGGCGAGCGCGACGTCCCTCAGCAACGGCGGGCAGAAGCTCGCGGAGGGAGAGCTGCTCGGGATCTATCCGGAGGGCACCCGCTCCCCGGACGGACGCCTGTACAAGGGCAAGATCGGCGTGGCCCGGCTGGCGCTGGAGACGGGGGCGCCCGTGGTGCCGATCGCCATGGTCGGCACGGACAAGGTCCAGCCCGTCGGCTCCCGGATGCCTCTGCCGCGCCGGAAGGCGCGGGTGACCACCATCTTCGGCGAGCCGCTGGACTTCTCCGGCTACCGGGGCCGGCAGGGCGAGCACGCGCTGCTGCGCGAGGTGACCGACGAGATCATGCGGGCCATCCAGGCCCTGTCCGGACAGGTGTCCGTGGACGTCTACGCCGGTGACCACAAGAAGCGCCTCGCCGAGCAGAAGCGCCAGGAGGCCAGGCAGGCCGCCGCCGAGATGGTCGGCAGCGCCAAGGACAAGGCGCGCACCGCCGCGCAGTCCGCGAAGAACGCCGCGGACGCCATCACCCACCGCGATCGTCCGGAGCCCGCCTCCGACGACGAGAAGCGTCCCACCGCACGCTGAATCCCCGCCCGGCCCGACCCGGACGAGACACAGGAAGACACCATGCTCGACTACACCGTTCCCGACAGCCTCCGCAACCTGGGCTCGCCCGTGCCCTCCGCGGCCGACTACCCGGGGCTGGACGACTGGCGCGACCTGGCCGCCGACCAGCAGCCCACCTGGCGCGACCACCCGGCCTTCACGTCCTCGATCGCCGAGCTCAACGCGGTCCCCCCGCTCGTCTTCGCGGGGGAGGTCGACCAGCTGCGCTCCCGGCTGGGGGAGGTCGCCAACGGCCAGGCCTTCTTCCTGCAGGGCGGCGACTGCGCCGAGACCTTCGAGGGGGCCACGGCCGACCGGATCAGCGCCCGCGTGAAGACGCTCCTGCAGATGGCCGTGGTCCTCACCTACGGGGCCTCGATGCCGGTCGTGAAGATGGGCCGGATGGCGGGACAGTTCTCGAAGCCGCGCTCGTCCAACGACGAGACGCGCGACGGCGTGACCCTGCCGAGCTTCCGCGGCGAGATGGTCAACGGGTTCGACTTCACGGAGGAGTCCCGGACGCACGACCCCCGGCGCATGGTGCGCGGCTACCACACCTCCGCCTCCACGCTGAACCTCATCCGGGCCTTCACCACGGGCGGCTTCGCCGACCTGCGACTCGTGCACGCGTGGAACATGGGCTTCACCACGAACCCGGCGCACGCCCGCTACGAGTCCCTGGCGCGGGAGATCGACCGTGCCGTGAAGTTCATGGACGCGTGCGGCGCCGACTTCGACGCCCTGCGCACCACGGAGTTCTACGCCGGTCACGAGGCCCTGCTGCTGGACTACGAGCGGGCCCTCAGCCGGATCGACTCCCGCACCCACTTGCCGTACGGCACCTCGGGGCACTTCCTGTGGATCGGTGAGCGCACCCGTGAGCTCGACGGCGCCCACGTGGACCTGCTCTCCCGGCTGCGCAACCCGATCGGCGTCAAGCTCGGGCCGAAGACCACCGGCGACGACGCCCTGGCCCTCATCGACAAGCTGGACCCGGAGCGGGAGCCCGGCCGGCTCACCTTCATCACGCGAATGGGCGCCAAGAACATCCGTGAGAAGCTGCCGCCCCTGGTCGAGGCCGTCGAGCGCTCGGGCGCGAAGGTCGTGTGGGTCACCGACCCGATGCACGGCAACACCGTGTCCCTGCCCTCCGGGTACAAGACCCGCAACTTCGACGACGTGGTGGACGAGGTGCGCGGCTTCTTCGAGGTGCACGAGGCCATCGGCTCCTTCCCCGGGGGCATCCACGTGGAGATGACCGGTGACGACGTGGCCGAGTGCCTCGGCGGGTCCGACCCCGTGGACGAGGCGTCCTTCGTGGACCGCTACGAGTCCCTGTGCGACCCGCGGCTCAACCACATGCAGTCGCTGGAGATCGCGTTCCTCGTGGCGGGGTACCTCTCCCGCCGCTGAGCGCCGGAGCCCTGCGGGAGGTTCTTCGGGGGCCGCCCGCACGTCCCGGTCGGTCCTGCTCGGCCGGTCCGGTCAGCCCTCCCCGGTCAGCCCGGTCCGGTGCCGATGAGCCAGCCCAGGAAGGCCGAGGCCCCCACGGCCAGCCCACCGAGGGCCGCGGTCACGGCCGCGCGCAGCGGGCGGACGGGACGCAGCTCGACCTGGGGCCGCCAGGGGTCCGAGGACCCGCCGGGGCGTCGGGCTGCACGAGGGGCGCCGGTCCTCCGGTGGTCCCCGGGCCGGCCCGGGTCCGCGGCGAGCGGGCGCGTCGCGTCCGGGCGCAGTGCCTCCGTCGCGGCGGCGCCCGGCGCCGTGCCCGGCCGGAGGCCCTCCGTCGCCGCCGGTCGGTGCGCGGCGGTGGGCGGGCCGTGCTCCCCGTGGAGCCGGTCGAGCTCCGCCGGGCGCATCCCCGCGCGCACCGCGCGCAGTTCCTCGAGCATCCGTGCGGCGTCCGCGGGTCGCCGCTCGGGCTCCCGAGCCGTGGCCCGGGCGACGAGGCGCGCGAGCCCGGCCGGTGCCCCGGGGTCCAGGGAGCGGAGGTCGGGGACGCGGCCCTCGGCGTGGGCCCGCGCCACGGCCACGGGTGAGCCGGTGAAGGGCCGGCGTCCCGTGAGCAGCTCGAAGAGCACGATCCCGGTCGAGTAGACGTCCGCGCGGGTGTCCACGGGCCGGCCGGTCACGAGCTCCGGGGCGGCGTAGGCCACGGTGCCCAGCACGGTGCCGGTGGCGGTGTGCTGGTCGACCGCGCGCGTGAGACCGAAGTCCGCCACCGTCACCCGGCCCGTGTCGGCGATCAGCACGTTCTCCGGTTTGACGTCGCGGTGGACGAGCCCCGCGCGGTGGGCCGCGGCCAGCCCGTCCAGGACCGGCTCCATGATCTGGAGCGCCTCCCGGGGGGTGAGCCTGCCTCGGCGGCGCAGACGGTCGCGCAGCGTGACTCCGTGCACGTGCTCCATGACGAGGTACGGCACCCCGTCGGGCGCGTGGCCCTGGTCGAGCACCGAGACGACATGGGGGTGGGACAGCCGGGCGGCGGCCCGGGCCTCCCGCACGAAGCGCTCCGCGGCGGCCGGGTCCTCGGCCAGGTGCGGGTGCATGAGCTTGACGGCCACCACGCGCTGGAGCCGGGTGTCCTCGGCGCGGTACACGGCCGCCGTTCCCCCGCGGGCGATGCGCGGGCCGAGCTCGTAGCGGCCCTCGAGCAGGGTGCCGGTCAGGTGGTCGGGGAGCGCGTGCTGCACGGCGTCAGCCTACGGCCCGGTGCTGGGCGATCGCTGGGCCGCGCCTCACCGGGAGAAGGACTCGCGGTGCGCCTTGACCTTCTTGACGTACCGCTTCGTGTCCTCGTACATGCCGTACTTCTGGACCCCGTGCAGGCCCTGGTAGTACGCGGCGATGGCCTCGTCGGTGTTCTCCGCGGACCGCGCCAGCCGGCCGATGATCGCCACCCCGGCCGTGACGTTGTCCTGGGGGTCGATCAGGTCCAGCTCGCGGCCCACCATGGCGGAGGCCCAGGCCCCCGCGTCGGGGATGACCTGCATCGTGCCCACGGCGTCGGCGGGTGAGACGGCCCGGTGGTCGAATCCCGACTCCTGGTGGGCGTGGGCCAGGGCCAGGGCCGGATCCACGCCCATCCGCTCGGCCGTGTCGCGGACCATCTGCCGCATCTGCTCACGGGACGGGACCGGGCGGGACGCCAGCTCCGCGTGGTGGCGGTTGGCGGAATCCACCACGGCGTCCTCGTAGGTGCGTCCCAGGAACGTGTCGCCGACCGCTCGCTCCGGGCGGGGTTCCGTTGCGGGCTCGGGCTCGGGCGGGGCGGCCGGCTCGGGCACCGGCTCGGGCTCCGCTGCCGAGGCCGGCCGCAGCGTGGGGCCCCCCACGGCGAGCTCCTGGCCCGGTCGCAGCAGGGAGCCGACCGTGAGGTCGTTGGCCTCCAGCAGTTCCTGGACGGACACCTCGTGCGCCTGGGCGATGCTCCACAGCGAGTCCCCGGGCCGCACGACGTAGTCCTCCGGGGCGGGCTCCGGGGCGGGCCCCGGCTCCTCGGGGGCCGGTGCCTCCCCGGGGCGCTCTGTCTTCTCGGCCCCCGCCAGACGCAGCTTCTGGTCCGGGTGCAGCACCGCGGCCCCGGAGAGGTCGTTCCAGCGCATGAGGTCGGCGACCTCGACGCCGTGGCGCTGGGCGATCGCCCACAGGGAGTCGCCGCGCGACACGGTGTGCTCGGGGACCTCGGGCCCCTGCTGGCCGATCAGCACGGGCGCCGAGGCCACCTGGGGGGTCTGCGGGGGAGCGGCCTGGGCCATGGACCCGCCGCCGATGGCGGCGAGCGCCGCGACGGCGGTCGCGGCGGAGCCCGTGCGGGCCAGGCGGGCCCAGCCTGCGGATCGCTCCTCCGGGGAGCCGGCGGGCGCGGACGGGCCGTCCGTGCGGGGGGAGGAGGTGCTGTGCGCCGCGTCGTCGGGATCGGTCGTGTCGTGGTCTGGGGGGAACGGCATGGAGGGACTCTCTGACGCTGATCGGGGAAGGCGCGGAGGTCTCAGCGGTCTCCGCCCGTCGAGCATACCGTGGCGTGCCCGCGTGGCACGGTCACCCGAGGTCGTGGCACGCTGGGGGCGTGAAGAACACATCCGGAATCAGCACCGAGGAGTTCGACCGACTGGACGGGCTCGTCCAGGAGTGGTTGCCCCTTCCCGACGTCGCCGAGCGTCTGGGCGTCGTGGTCACCCGCGTCCACGGCCTCGTCGACGAGGGCGCCCTCCTCGCGGTGCGCAGCCCCCACGACAACGTCCGCCGCGTGCCCGCCGCGTTCCTGCTCGGCCACACCGTGCTCGACTCGCTGAAGGGCACGGTGGCGGTGCTGCGGGACTCGGGCTTCTCGGACGTGGAGGCGATCACGTGGCTGTTCACGGCGGACGAGTCCCTGCCGGGCCGGCCGGTGGACGCGCTGCGGGACGGGCGGAAGACGGAGATCCGGCGACGGGCGCAGGCGCTGGCCTGGTGACCGGCCGCTGAGCACCGGTGGCGCGCCCGGGTGCGCCACCGGTGCTCAGGAGGAGCGCCGGACCGCCGCCGCGGCGAGCGCCCGCAGTGCGGCCATCGGCACGGGTTCGGCCGCGACCCGCTCGAGGGCCGCGAAGGCCTCCCGGCTGAGGGAGTCGATGAGCTCCTCGGTGGAGCGCAGGGCGCCGCAGTCCGTGATGATCTCGCGGAGCCCGGCCACCTCGTCCTCGTCGAGGTCGGGCCGGCCCAGGGCCGCCTCGAGCCGGGCGGCGTCGTCCGCCCCGGCCAGCCGGTGCACGAAGCCGACGAGCACCGTGCGCTTGCCCTCGCGCAGGTCGTCACCCGCCGGCTTGCCCGTCGTGGCGGGGTCGCCGAAGACCCCCAGGACGTCGTCGCGCAGCTGGAAGGCCTCGCCGAGGGGGAGCGCGAACGCGGAGCACCGCTCGAGGTCGCGATCGGCCGCGCCGGCCAATGCGGCGCCGAGCACCACGGGGTGCTCCACGGAGTACTTGGCCGACTTGTACCGGATCACGTCCAGGGCGCGCCGGACGGCGCCCTCCCGGTCCCGGCCCGCCCCGGCCACCTCGCCGTGCACGTCCAGGTACTGCCCGACCATGACCTCGGAGCGCATGAGGTCGAACACCGTCCGGGCGCGTTCGGCCCCGGGCGCCGCCGAGGCGGCCCGGGCGAACAGCGCCTCGCTCCAGGACAGGCACAGGTCGCCCGAGAGGATCGCTGAGGCCACGCCGAAGGCCGGTCCGTCGAGGCTCCAGCCCCGGGCGGCGTGCAGGTGCTCGAAGCGGCGGTGGACGCTGGGGGCGCCCCGGCGGGTGTCGGAGCGGTCGATGACGTCGTCGTGGATCAGCGCTGCCGACTGGAAGAGCTCGAGAGCCGCTCCCGCCCGGACCGCCGTCGGATCCTCGGGGTCGCCTCCGGCGGCGCGCCAGCCCCAGTAGCACAGCCGCGCGCGCATTCGCTTGCCGCCCGCGGAGAGCTCGGCCACGGCGTCGAGCAGGGGAAGGGTGTCCGCCGAGATGCCGGAGAGGAGCTCCCGCTGACCATCGAAGAAGACCTCCAGCTCGGCGTGCAGCCGGCGGACGAAGAGCTCGTCCTCGGCGCGGAAGGCGTCCTCGGGGGCCGAGCTCGGCGCGGTGCCGGCGGGCGCCCCGGGGCGGTGCGGTGGCGGTGCGGGGGTCATGGGCGGACGACCTCGGTCTCGAAGGCGGTGGCGGGTGGACCTGGCCGGCCCCGCCGTCTCGGCTCCACCCTACCCAAGGGGGCGGGTGCGATCGGGGCCCGGTCGGGGCCCTCCGAGGACGTCGGGGGTGGCGGCTATGCTGTGCCGGTGCAGGAGGAGGACGTGGTGACGGAGGCACGGTGACGGAGACGTCGAGTGAGCGGATGGCGCGCTGGCGGGCCTGCGCCGTCATGCACGTGGACATGGACATGTTCTACGTGGGAGTCGAGCTGCTGGCCTCCCCGCACCTGCGCGGGCGGCCGGTCGTCGTCGCGGCCGCCGGCAACCGCTCGGTCGTCCTCTCCGCCTCCTACGAGGCCCGAGCCTACGGCGTCCGGTCGGGCATGCCCCTGGCCCGTGCACGGGCCATGTGCCCGAGGGCCGTCCTCCTCGAGCCCCACCGCGGTGCCTACGACGCCTACTCCCGCCGGGTCATGGAGATGTTCTGGGAGATCACGGACCGGGTGGAGCAGATCAGTGTGGACGAGGCCTTCCTCGACGTCGGGGGAGCGGTCCGCCGGCTCGGCCCCCCGGTGCGCATCGCCCGCCGGCTGCGCGCCCGGGTGCAGGGAGAGCTCGGCCTGACCGCCTCCGTGGGGATCGGGGTCAACAAGACCGTCGCGAAGATCGCCTCCACGCGGTCGAAGCCCGACGGACTGCTGCTCGTCCAGCCGGAGGACACCGTCGCCTTCCTCGCGGAGCTGCCGGTCTCGGCCCTCTGGGGCGTGGGCGCCCGGACGGCCGAGGCCCTCGTCGGTGCCGGACTGCGCACGGTCGGGGACCTCGCCGCCGCGCCGCTGCCGCAGCTCACCCGCCTGGTCGGACAGGCCGCCGGCCTGCACCTCCACGAGCTGGCCCACGGCCGCGATCCGCGGCCGGTGGTTCCGGTTCGGGAGGAGAAGAGCGTGGGCGCCGAGGAGACGTTCCCCGAGGACGTGACGGACGGGCAGGTGCTCCACGACACGCTGCTGCGGCTGAGCCACCGGACCGCGTCCCGGCTGCGGCGCCAGGGACTGCGTTCGCGGCGCGTGGGGCTCAAGCTGCGCTACGCCGACTTCACGACCATCTCGCGCTCGCGGACCCTCGCCCACCCGTTCACGTCGGCCCACGACCTGCTCGAGCACGGAGCCGGTCTGCTCGCGGAGATCGGCGACCGGCCCCAGGCCGTGCGGCTGATCGGGATCAGGGCGGAGCGCCTGGAGCACGCCACGGACGCCCTCCAGCTCAGTCTCGACGGTCGCGAGGAGGAGTGGAGCGCGGCCGAGGAAGCCATGGACCGGGTGCACGCACGATTCGGCGCCGACCGCCTCGGCCCGGCGCGCCTGCTCCCCTCCGCACCACGGGATCGGGCAGGGAATTCCGAGCCTGTTGACAGCCGTGTGCGCGGTGCCAAACCCCCACCCGACGGGCTATCCTGGTAGCAGGCGGCGCCGGAACAGCCGGGGACCCCGCACCCGAAGGATGAGGAGGCATACCGTGCCACTGTCCGAGCACGAGCAACAGCTCCTGGCCCAGCTGGAGAAGCAGCTCAACGCGGACGACCCGAGGTTCGTGACGAGCATGGGGTCACGTGCCGTCCGGGGAGCCTCCACCCGCAACATCGTCCTGGGAATCGTGATCGCCGTGGTCGGCCTGCTCGTCCTGCTCGCCGGGATCATGGCCAAACTGACCCTCATCGGTGTCCTGGGCTTCCTCGTCATGGGGGCGGGCGTCTACGTCGCGACGCTGCGCTCCGGCAAACCGGGCTCCGGAGGGGGACCCGGCAAGGGGGGAGGGCCCCGACGGTCCTCGCCGTTCCTGCAGAATCTCGAGCAACGCTGGGACCAGCGCAACTCCGGTGGGCAGGGCGGTCAGCCCTAGCCGGCCGCTCCGCACCGCACGCCTCGACAGGACCACCACCGCGCGCCCTCCGACAGCACAGCATTCGACCAGCTCCCCGGCCTACCGCCGGGGAGCTTCTTCGTGCTCGAGATGCGGCGGGCCGCTCCACTGCCCTCCCCGGGCGGCGGGCCGGGCCGCTCCACCGCCCTCCCCGGGCGGCGGGCCGGGCCGCTCCACTGCCCTCCCCGGCAGCGGGCGCGGGGCCTCCACTCCGCTCCCCGGGCCGTCCGTTCCCCGTCCGGAGCGGCCTGCGGCAGGCCGCCCCCGGTCCTCCGCGGCCCTCCGCCACGCGCGGGCCATGACCCGCCCCACGCCCCGCTCCACGGCGCTCCTCTCCACCCCACCGGTTCGCCCCCGCCCCTGACCAGCGCGGATGCCGTCGCGGGGCGTGCCGCGGCGCGCCACGCCGGGGCGGCCCGGCCCCGGTTTCGTTGACCGGGGAGTGAAGTGGAGTAAAGTGGGGCGCGGAGATGGATCTGGGAGAACTCTCGGGCTGGAGAGGCGGTGAGCATGTTTCTCGGAACGTACTCACCCCGTCTCGACGAGAAGGGCCGCTTGATCCTGCCGGCGAAGTACCGGGAGGAGCTCGCTGACGGACTCGTCCTGACGCGAGGCCAGGAGCGGTGCCTCTACGTCTTCAGCATCGGTGAGTTCGAGCGGGTCCACGAGCAGCTCCGGGCCGCTCCGCTGGCCTCGAAGCAGGCACGGGACTACATCCGTGTCTTTCTCTCGGGCGCCTCGGACGAGGTTCCGGACAAGCAGGGCCGCGTCACCATACCGCCTCCGTTGCGGGAGTACGCCGGGCTGGACCGCGAGCTGGCGGTCATCGGCGCGGGCTCTCGGGCGGAGATCTGGGACGCGCAGTCCTGGAACGACTACCTGAGCGAGAAGGAGGCCGCCTTCTCCGAGACCGAGGAAGAAGTGGTGCCCGGGCTCTTCTGACCGAGAGCCGCGAACCAGACCGCGGAGCGTGCGAGGCGCTTCCCGGATGAGATCTCCAGCCGCACAGCCGTCACCGTCCTGGCTCAACTTCCCCTGAGCCAGGCCGGATTCGAGAGGCGGTCAGCGGATGGGGTTCTGATCCTGCAAGGCCCGTCAGTCCACCCGGGCGTCGCCACGGCGCCGGCCACCCCACCGATCCCCCCGACCGCCGAAGAGAGGGCCCATGGCGCAACGCCCAGCCGAGCAGCTCCACGTCCCCGTGCTGCTCGAGCGCTGCCTCGAACTCATGGCACCGGCGCTCGCCGAGGACGGAGCCGTGGCGGTGGACGCGACGCTGGGCATGGGCGGGCACTCCGAGGCGCTGTTGCGCCGGTTCCCCCGGCTGCAGCTGGTGGCGGTGGACCGGGATCCCCAGGCGCACGCACTGGCCGGGGCCAGGCTCGCCCGGTTCGCCGGCCGGTTCCACCCCGTCCACACCACCTACGACCGGATCCCCGAGGCGCTCGCGGAGCTGGGTTTCGGCGACGCCGACGCGGTGCTCTTCGACCTGGGCGTCTCGTCCCTCCAGCTGGACCAGCGGGAGCGCGGCTTCGCCTACTCCTACGACGCCCCGCTCGACATGCGCATGGACTCCACGGCCCCACGCACCGCCGAGGACGTGGTCAACGGCTACAGCGAGGCCGAGCTGCGCCGGATCCTGCGCGACTGGGGCGAGGAGCGGTTCGCGGCCCGGATCGCCCGTGCCGTCGTCGAGCGCCGCGCGCAGGCCCCGCTGCGTACCACGGGGGAACTCGTGGAGGTCGTCCGCGCGGCCGTCCCGCAGGGCGCGCAGCACCGGAAGGGCCACCCCGCGAAGCAGACCTTCCAGGCGCTGCGCATCGAGGTGAACGAGGAGCTCGACGTCCTGCGCCGGGCGATCCCCGCCGCCCTGGACTCCGTCCGCGTCGGCGGACGCGTCGTGGCCATGAGCTACCACTCGCTCGAGGACCGCATCGTCAAACAGGCCTTCGCCCGGGGTGCGACCTCCACGGCGCCGAAGGGCTTCCCGGTGGAGCTCGAGGAGCACAAGCCCACCCTGCGCATCCTCACCCGCGGGACCGAGACCCCCACGCCCCGCGAGATCGACGAGAACCCCCGAGCCGCGTCCGCACGTCTGCGCGCGGTCGAGCGCATCCGGCCGGCGATCCGGCACACAGCACCGAACACGACGAGGTACGAGGCATGAGCGCAACCGGACTCCAGCGACGACCGGCGCGTCCGGCGGCGTCCCGCACCGGCATCGGGGCCTGGGCGGCCCGGCGCGCTCAGCGCCCTCCGGTCGAGGGCAGCTCCGCCCGGCAGCTCGAGGTCCCCGCGTCCCGTCCGGCCGAGGCGCCCGGCGCGGGACGGGCGCCCCTGTCGGTCGTGCCGAACCAGGCCCGGCGGCGGAGGCTCTCCACGGTGGTGCTCAGCCTGATCGCGCTCGTGGTCGCGCTGGCCTCCATCCTCGTGCTGAACATCCAGATCTCCGGCGGCCAGTACCGGCTCGTGGAGCTGCGGGCCCAGGAGCAGGCCCTGAGCCAGCAGAACGAGGCGCTCACCCAGGACCTGGAGTTCTACAACGCCCCGCAGAACCTCGCGGTGATGGCCTCGGACCTGGGCATGGTCCCCGCCCAGGACTCGGGCACGGTCGACCTGACGAAGGGTACGGTGGAGGGCGACCCCCAGCCGGCGCAGCCCCGGGAGAACCACGAGATCCTGGTCGACCACGCCCACCAGACCGGGTCCGAGGCCGCGGACCGCGCCGCGGAGCGGGAGCGGGAGAAGGCCGCGGAGGAGCGTGCGAAGGCCGAGGAGCGGCAACGACGGGCGGCGTCGGCCCCCGGGGTCGCGGACGGCGTCCTGCCGGCCCCGCCGCAGCGCACGCCCGGGGAGTGACCGGGGCGGCGGCCTCCTCGCGGAGGCGACGCACCTCCCCGGACCACCCCCACCCCTGACCAGGAACGAGGCAACCACGTGGCACGCGCACGTTCGACGACGCCGACCGGTGAGGATGCCCTGGGCACCCGCCGCAGCCGCATCGGCGTCGCCCTCGTCCTCGCCCTGCTGGTGGTCCTGGGACTGCGCCTGGTGTGGGTGCAGGGCTTCGACGCGGCCGGACGGGCCGAGGCCGCGGCTCAGGAGCGTTCCCGCACCGAGGTCGTCCCCGCCCTGCGCGGCGAGATCCGCGACACCGCGGGCAAGGTCCTGGCCCGGACCCTCCAGCGCTACGACGTGACCGTGGACCAGTCCCTGGTGCGGGAGTTCGAGCGGCCCCGGGCGGACGGGACCACGGAGACCGTGACCCCCACGGAGGCCGTGTACCGGCTCGCCGACGCCCTCGAGCTCGAGGACGCCGAGGTCAAGGAGTCGCTGGACGGCGACAAGCCCTTCGCCTACGTCGCGCGCGGCGTCACCCCGGAGCAGTGGAACACGGTGCGCGAGCTCGGCCTGCCCTACGTCTACGGTCAGCCCGCCTCCGACCGCATCTACCCCAACGGACCGGTGGGCGGCAGCGTCGTCGGCTTCATGGGCGGCGACGACGAGGCCCTGGGCGGCATCGAGCAGACCCAGGACGAGCTGCTGCGGGGCACGGACGGCAGCCGCACGTTCGAGATCAGCGCCGACGGCGTGCGGATCCCCGTGGCCCCGCAGGAGGAGAGCCCCGTGGTGGACGGGACCTCCGTGCAGCTGTCGATCGACAGCGACGTGCAGTTCATCGCCCAGCAGGCGGTCACCGAGCGGGCCGAGGAGCTCGACGCCGAGTGGGGCACCGCGGTGGTGATGCGGGTGGAGGACGGGGCCGTGCTGGCGCTGGCCGACTCCTCGACCGTGGACCCCAACGACATCGGCTCGGCGGAGCCCGCGGACCTCGGCGCCCGCGCGGTCACCCAGGCCGTGGAGCCCGGCTCCACCCAGAAGATCCTCACGGCCGCCGCGGCGGTGGAGGAGGGGATCGCCACCCCCCGGACGGAGGTCACCGTGCCGCCCTTCCTGGAGATCGACGGGCAGAAGATCACGGACGCCTTCGACCACGGCGAGCAGCGGCGCACGTTCGCCGGGATCATCGCCGACTCCATGAACACCGGCACCGTGCTGGTCGGCGGCAAGCTCTCCCCGGAGCAGCGGCACGAGTGGATGAAGCGGTTCGGGGTCGGCGAGCGCACGGGCGTCGAGCTGCCCGGCGAGTCGCCCGGGATCCTCACCAGCGCCGACCAGTGGGACGTGCGCCAGCAGTACACGGTGCTCTTCGGCCAGGGCGTGGCACAGACCCCGCTGCGCACGGCCACGATCTTCCAGGCCGTCGCCAACGGCGGGGTCCAGGTCGAGCCGCGCGTGGTGGAGTCCTACGTCGAGCCCGACGGCACCACCACGCCGGCCGAGCGGCCCGAGGGGGAGCGGATCGTCTCCGAGAAGACCGCCGAGCAGGTCCTCGACATGATGGAGGTGACCGTGACCCAGGGCGGCGCCAAGGACGCGGCCGTCGAGGGCTACCGCGTGGGCGGCAAGACCGGCACGGCCGAGGCTCCCAGCCCCAAGGGCGGCTACGACGGCTACACGACCTCCTTCGTGGGGGTCGCGCCGATCGAGGACCCCCAGTACCTCGTGGCCGTGACCCTCCAGCGGCCGAAGGGCGACGTGCGGACCATCGGCACGACGGCGACCTTCAGCAAGATCATGGGCCAGGTGCTGCGCCACTACGACGTCCCGCCCTCGACCACGGAGCCGGTCGAGATCCCCCTGCGCACCGACGACCCCGAGGGCACGGACGACCCGAGGACCGCGGAGGGCACGCAGGACGTCCCGGCTGTGGACGCCCCGCCGGAGGTCGAGGCCCCCGGAGCGGAGGAGGACGACTCCGCGCAGGAGGGCGCGGCCACGGCTGACGGGGAGGGACAGGAGGCCTCGGCGGCCCGGGAGGCGGTGGTCCCGTCCCGCCCGGCCGACGAGGGCGGCTAGACTTCCGTATCGCCGTCCCGGTCAGACCGGGACCGCCCCCCACCCGGCGGGCCCCCCCACCCGCCACCAGATCACGAAGGACGTTGATGGACGCGACAGCCCAGCAGGGACACGACGCGCAGACGATGCGCCCCGCCCGGCCCCGCCCGCTGAGCCTCGCGGAGACGGCCCGCCTCGCGCACGCACCGGCCCCCGCCCGTTCCGCCGACGTCACCGGCGTCTCCCTGGACTCCCGTCAGCTGCGGGCGGGCGACCTCTACGCGGCACTGCCCGGCGCCCGAGCCCACGGCGCCCAGTTCGCCGCCGACGCCGCCCGCGCCGGAGCGGTCGCCGTGCTCACGGACGCCCGGGGCGCAGAGCTCCTCGACCGGGCGGGCGTGGAGCTGCCCGTGGTCGTCTCCCCGGATCCCCGCCGGGCCGTCGGGGCCATCGCGGCCCGCGTCTACGACTCCCGCCCCGAGGACGGCACGGCGCCCACGCTGTTCGCCGTGACGGGCACGAACGGCAAGACGACGACGACGTACTTCACCAACTCGCTGCTGCGTGCCCTGGGCCACCGCACCGGCCTCATCGGGACGATCGAGATCCTCGCCGGCGAGGAGCCCATCCCCTCCCGGCTCACCACCCCGGAGGCTCCCCACGTGCACGCACTGCTCGCCCTCATGCGGGAGCGCGGCATCACGGCGGCCTCCATGGAGGTCTCCTCCCACGCCCTCCAGTTCCACCGCGTGGACGGCGTGCGCTTCGACGTGGCCGGATTCACCAACCTGACCCAGGACCATCTCGACCTGCACGGGAGCATGGAGGAGTACTTCGCGGTCAAGGCCCGGCTGTTCACCCGGGAGCGGACCCGGCGCGCCGTCGTCGTCGTCCAGGACGAGCACGACGTCTGGGCCGCGCGCATGGCCGCCCACGCCCGCGAGCAGCTCGGGGCCGAGGCCGTGGACACGGTCGCGCTGGACGGCACCGTGTCCGGAGAGCTCGCGGACTGGACCGTGACGGCCCCGGCCCGGCACGGCATCGGGCACTCCTTCGAGCTGCGGCACCGGGACGGCCGGACGCTGCGGGTCTCCACCGGCCTGCCCGGGGACTTCAACGTGGCCAACGCCGCACTGGCGGTGCTGATGGTCCTGGCCTCCGGGGCGGACCCGGCCGAGGTCCAGCGGGTCCTCGACGCGTCCGACCCGCTGACCACCGACGTGCCCGGGCGGATGCAGCTGATCGGCGCCGAGCCGATCGCCGTCGTGGACTTCGCGCACAACCCGGACGCCCTGCGCCGGGCGCTGGAGGCCGTCGACCCGCCGCGGGGACGGCTCGTCGTGGTCTTCGGCGCGACGGGCGAACGGGACCGGACGAAGCGCCCGATCATGGGCGAGGTCGCCGCGCGGCACGCCGACGTCGTCGTCGTGACCGACGACGACCCGCACGACGAGGACCCGGCGCGGATCCGCGACG
>NZ_JBISWL010000132.1:0-50939 GCF_044462265.1 Kocuria rhizosphaerae | reverse complement strand
CGACGGGGTTCTCGGACCGTCATTTTTCCCCGGGGGCGCTGCCGGCGCTCAGGCCGGCGAGGGCCTTACGGCCGGATCGGAGCTCGGAGAGGTTCAGGCACCGGGTGAAGGTTTTCTGGTCCTGCAGGCAGGGCTTGCGCGCACGCACCCCGCCTTTCTTCACCTCTGTTCGCCCGGTCGAGGTCCACGCCGTCCCCGGCCCGAGGCCGTTGAGCCGTTCCGCCGTACCCCGCACCGGGCTGCCCCCGGCCCGGATCTAGGATGGTTGCATGCTCAGGATGACCTTCACCGGACTCGTCGCCTACCCGATCACGCCGTTCCGGCAGGGTGGCCGACTGGACCTCGAGTCGCTCGAGCGCTACGTCGGCCGGTTGGCCCGATCCGGCGTGGACGGTGTGGTGGTCCTGGGCAGTTCCGGCAGCTTCGCCTATCTCTCGGGGGAGGAGCGGGCGGAGGTCGTCCGGGTGGCTGTGGAGGCCGCCCGCGGCTCGGAGACCCCGGTGGCCGCGGGGATCTCGGCTATGACCACGCGCGAGGTCCTCGAGATGGCGTACGCCGCCGAGAACGGCGGTGCCGACGGGCTCGTCCTCAATCCCTTGTCCTACATCCCGCTGGTCTCGCAGGAGATCGCGGACCAGGTGGAGACGGTCTCCGCAGCCGTGTCCCTGCCCCTGTGCATCTACAACAATCCGACGACGACGGGTTTCACCTACCCTGTCGAGCTCGCGGCGGAGCTGTCCTGGCTGGAGAATGTCACGGCCTTCAAGGACACCGCGGAGTCCGGCACGGAGTTCGCGGCGCGGCGCCGGCGTTTCGCGGAGCTCGCCGAGCCGGGGACCGCCCACGGGGTGAGCGGAGAGCGGCTGATCCACGAGGCGGCGCCGGACGCGGCGTGGCACTCGGGAATCGCCGCCGTGCTGCCGCGGCAGTACGCGGCCTACCGGGCCGCGGTGTTCGACGGCGACGAGCGCGGTGTGCGGACGTGGCAAGCCGCCCTCGCGCCTTTGCTGGAGATCCTGCGGCAGGAGCGGCCGCTGAGCTCCCTCTACGCCCTCGCGGAGGTGTGCGGGGTCAGCACGACGCCGCCCCGGCGGCCGCTGCTGCCGATCCCGTCGGCGAGCCGTCAGCGTCTCGCCCAGGCGGTCGAGGAGTTGCTCGACGAGGCTCCGGACGCGCGCAGCTGAGCGACCTCAGCCCCGGGCCGCGGTCGTGCGGGCACCACGGCTGTCCGGAGCGGGGCCTGGAACCATGCCCTCGGTGCGGGTCACGGCGAAGCCCTTCTCCACGGTCCGGGCGACCGCCCAGACCAGCACGGCCGAGCCGACCAGGTGCAGGGCGACCGCGACGACCGGGACCCCGTTGAAATACTGGTAGTAGCCGATGAGCGCCTGGAGCACGAGCACGGCCAGCACCAGCTGAAGGCTCGAGGCCACGGGCACGGGCCAGCGCTGCCGGCGGGCCAGGAACAGGCCGAGCAGCACGGTCGTGACGACGAGGTACACCGGCACGGCGTGGGCGCGGGTGATGAGGTAGGCGTCGAAGGCGTGCCGGGCCGAGGAGTCGTCCCCGGCGTGCGGCCCGGTTCCCGTGACCAGGGTGCCGAGGTAGAGGACGAGGACGGTGAGCACGCCCATCCCCACCATGAGACGGCGGACGGTCCGGCGGTGGGTGGGGGCCTGGCCGGGCCGTTCCGCCTCCTGGACCGTGGACAGGGAGCGGCGGCGCGTGCGGTTCACCAGCACGGTGGCCAGGGCGATCATCGCGCCGGAGATCAGGTAGTGGATCCCGACGACCCACGGGTTCAGGCCCGTGAGCACGGTGATCCCGCCGACCACGGCCTGCAGCGGGATGCCCAGGCCGAGGACGAGGGCGATCCGGAAGAGGTCGCGGTGCCGGTCGCGCAGACGCAGGACGGCCAGGAAGGTCAGCACGGCGACGGCGGCGAGCAGGAACGTCAGCAGCCGGTTGCCGAACTCGATGACGCCGTGCGCGCCCATCTCCGGGGTGTTGGTCCAGGATTCGGCGGTGCACCGCGGCCACGTGGGACAGCCCAGGCCGGAACCGGTCAGCCGCACGAGCCCGCCGGTGAGGATCAGCAGCGAGTTGGCCAGCAGGGAGGCGACGGCGAGCCACCGTACCCACGGGGTGATCCGCGTCGGCAGCAGGAGGCTGCCGCGCGCGCGGACGTCGGCGGGATCGCTGGCACGGGTCATGGTGTCACTTCCGGAAGGGGTGGCGGTGGTGTCTCCGGGCCCAGTTTATCCGTCGGCGCGGGCGCACCGGCCGCGGGTCAGCTCCAGCGGAACCAGCGCACCGCCGCGGCCCAGGCCGCCGCGGCCCAGGCCATCAGGACGAGCACGGGCAGCAGGCTCGGGGCGCCGGTGAGGAAGGTCTCCCGCAGGGCGGCGCCCAGGGCCCCGGAGGGCAGCAGGTCCACGAGCCAGGTCAGGCCCGTGGGCAGGGTGCTCGAGGGGAACAGGGTGCCGCCCACGGCGGCGAGGAGCACCCAGACCAGGTTGGTCACGGCCAGGGTGGCCTCCGCGCGCACGGTGCCCGCGAGGAGCAGGCCCAGACCGGTGAAGGCGGCGGCCCCGACCAGCAGGACCGGGAGGGAGACGAGCACCGCGGCGACGTCGGGACGCCAGCCCAGGGCCGCGCCCAGCGCGGCGACGAGCACGTACTGCAGGACGAGGACGGCCAGGATCGCCAGCAGCTTGCCCGCGACGAGCCCGCCCCGGCCCAGGGGAGTGGTCGACAGGAAGCGCAGCACGCCGTAGCGGCGGTCGAACCCGGTCTGGATGCCCTGCCCCGAGAAGGCGTTGGAGAGCACGCACAGGGCGAGCACCCCCGGCACCGCCACGTCCACGCGGGACGCGCCCTGCGGGACGACCCCGTCCAGCAGGTCCGTGAGGGTCAGCGCCACGAGGCCCATGAGCGGCAGGACGACGAGCAGCAGCAGCTGCTCCCCGTTGCGCAGCACGGCGCGCGTCTCGTAGCCGGCCTGGGCGGCCACCCGGCGGGCCAGGGGCGCGGGGGCCGTGCGCTCGGCGGTGGGTGCGGTCATCGGATCTCCCGTCCGGAGATGTCGAGGAACACGTCCTCGAGGGTGCGGGGCTGCAGGGACATCGCCGCGGGCATCGCGCCCGTGGTGGTGAACCACCGGGTCAGGACCTCGAGCAGCGGGGGAGTGAGCGGCCCGGTCAGCGTCACGGTGCGCCCGGAGCGGCTGGCCCGGACCGCCTGGAAGCCGGGCCCTTCCCACGGGAACGGGCGCGCGTCCAGCTGCTCGGGAGCCAGGGTCAGGGTGAGCACGGCGGGGCCGTCGGCGCCGGGCGCCACGAGGTCCGCGACGGAGCCCTGGGCCATGACCCGGCCGTGGTCGACGATGTAGACCTGATCGGCCAGGCGCTGGGCGTCGTCGAGCAGATGGGTCGTGAGGATGATGCACACGCCCTCGCGGCGCAGCTGCTGCACGAGGTCGACCACGATGTTGCGGGACTGCGGGTCCATCCCCGAGGAGGGCTCGTCGAGGAAGACGACCTCGGGGTTGCCCGCGAGAGCGGCCGCGAGGGCCACCCGCTGGCGCTGGCCACCGGAGAGGCGGCGCACCACGGTCCGGTCGAAGGCGTTGATCCCCAGGCGCTCCACGAGGGCGTCCATGTCACGGGGGTTGCGGTAGAGGGAGGCCACGTGGCGCAGCAGCTCGACCGGGCGCACCGCCTGCGGCAGTCCGCCGTCCTGGAGCATCACGCCCACCCGGGACCGCAGGTCCGGGCTGGCCCGCCACGGGTCCTCGCCGAGCAGGCGGACGGTTCCCCCTGTGGGCCGCTGCAACCCCTGGGCGCACTCGAGGGTGGTGGTCTTCCCGGCGCCGTTGGGTCCGAGCAACGCCGTGACCTCGCCGTGGCGGGCCGTCAGCGAGAGCCCGTCGACGGCGCGCACCGTCTCGGTCCGCGTACCGCCCCGGCGCCGACGGCGGCCGACCGGGAACTCCTTGACCAGCTGGTCGATGGACAGTGCGGGCGAGGACGCCGCGGACGGGGGAACCGCTGAGGATGAGACCACTGGCGAGGAGACTGCTGGCGAGGAACCGGAAGGACTGTGGGCGGGCACCGGACCAGTGTAGTGGGGCGCGCCCGGGCCCCGGATCGCTTGGCCCCGAGCCGAGGAGCCGTTATTATGAGTAAGTCAAGAATTCCCCGGAGCGGACTCCGGTGTGCGGAGTAAGGGTCAGCTTACTGGCGACCCCGGAATGAATTACGACATACTTCGGTTGTGTATTCGACACGTCACGGGGCCCCAGCTCCGCGCCGGGAACAGCACGGAAGCATCCCAGCACCACCCCCGACCAGGAAGCGCACGGTTTCTCCATGACCCAGACCACGGACGTCCGGAGCAGTGCCCGCTCCGCGGGCGGCCCGCGGGCGGAGCAGGACGAGAACACCCGCTCGCGCGTGCTCGGCGCCGTCCTGGAGCACGGCCCGGTCTCCGCCGCCGATCTCGGGGAGATGCTGGAACTGACGCCCGCCGCCGTGCGCCGCCACCTCGACGCCCTGGAGCAGCAGCGGATCGTCGAGGTGACGATGGTGCGCCGGCCCAGCGGCGGTGCCGGCCGTCCCGCACGCCGCTACGTCGTCGCGCCCGAGGGCCACGCCAAGCTCGGCGACGACTACCTGGAGATCGCCACCGACGCCATGGAGACCATCCGGCGCGTCGCCGGCCCCGAGGCGGTGCGCGCGTTCATCCAGGACCGCGTCGACCGGCTGGAGGCCGCCTACCGGCCCGAGGTCGAGGCCGCGGGCGACGACGTCGCCGACCGGCTGCCCGTGCTGGTGCGCCTGCTCAGCCAGGACGGCTTCGCGGCCTCCACGAACGAGGTGGCCGTCGGCCGCGGGGAGCAGCGCACCATCGTCTCGGCGCAGCTGTGCCAGGGGCACTGCCCCGTCCGTGAGCTCGCCGCACGCTACCCGCAGTTCTGCGAGCTGGAGACGGCGCTCATCGCCCGGCTGCTCGGCACCGACGTCCGCAGGCTCTCCACCCAGGCCGCCGGCGCGCACGTGTGCACCACGCACGTCCCGCTCCTGCGCCCCGCGGCCGTCGCGGCGCAGACCGTCGCGGACCACGCCCCGGACGACATCACGGACCACACCACAGACCGGACAACGGACCACACCACAGAGGAAGGCCGTCATGACTGACCAGATCGCCAGCGGCAACGACACTGTCATCGCCGACATCCTGGAGAAGAACCCGGAGCTCGAGGGCATCGGCACCTACGAGTACGGGTGGGCCGACTCCGACGTCGCCGGCGCCTCGGCGCGCCGCGGCGTCAACGAGGACGTCGTCAGGGACATCTCCGCGAAGAAGAGCGAGCCGCAGTGGATGACCGACCTGCGGCTGAAGGGCCTGAAGTTCTTCGACCGCAAGCCCATGCCCACCTGGGGCGCGGACCTCTCCGGCATCGACTTCGACAACATCAAGTACTTCGTGCGCTCCACGGAGAAGCAGGCCCAGACCTGGGAGGACCTGCCCGAGGACATCCGCAACACCTACGAGAAGCTGGGCATCCCCGAGGCCGAGCGCGGGCGCCTCGTCTCCGGCGTGGCGGCCCAGTACGAGTCCGAGGTCGTCTACCACCAGATCCGTGAGGACCTGGAGGAACAGGGCGTCATCTTCCTGGACACCGACACGGCGCTCAAGGAGCACCCCGAGATCTTCGCGGAGTACTTCGGCACGGTCATCCCCGTGGGCGACAACAAGTTCGCCTCGCTGAACACGGCCGTGTGGTCCGGCGGTTCCTTCGTCTACGTCCCCAAGGGCGTGCACGTGGAGATCCCGCTGCAGGCCTACTTCCGGATCAACACGGAGAACATGGGCCAGTTCGAGCGGACGCTGATCATCGCGGACGAGGACTCCTACGTGCACTACATCGAGGGCTGCACCGCGCCGATCTACAAGACCGACTCGCTGCACTCCGCCGTCGTCGAGATCATCGTCAAGAAGAACGCCCGCGTCCGGTACACGACCATCCAGAACTGGTCGAACAACGTGTACAACCTCGTGACCAAGCGTGCGATCGCCCACGAGGGCGCCACCATGGAGTGGATCGACGGCAACATCGGCTCGAAGGTCACCCAGAAGTACCCGGCCGTCTACATGACGGGCGAGCACGCCCGCGGCGAGACCCTCTCGATCGCCTTCGCCGGCGAGGGGCAGCACCAGGACACCGGCTCCAAGATGGTCCACATCGCGCCGAACACGTCGTCATCGATCGTCTCGAAGTCCGTGGCCCGCAACGGCGGGCGCGCCGCCTACCGAGGCCTCGTGCAGGTGCGCGAGGGCGCGCACGGCTCGAAGTCCAACGTGGTCTGCGACGCCCTGCTGGTGGACACGATCTCCCGGTCGGACACCTACCCGTACGTCGACATCCGCGAGGACGACGTGACGATGGGCCACGAGGCCACCGTCTCGCGCGTCTCGGAGGAGCAGCTGTTCTACCTGATGCAGCGCGGCATGGCCGAGGACGAGGCCATGGCGATGATCGTGCGCGGGTTCGTCGAGCCGATCGCCCGCGAGCTCCCCATGGAGTACGCCCTCGAACTGAACCGCCTCATCGAACTGCAGATGGAAGGATCCGTTGGCTGACATGTCCAAGCTGAACGAAACGATTCGCACCGCCGCGGAGGCCGCAGCCTCCACGGCCACCGCGGTGGCCGACAAGGCCGTCACGACGGCCAAGGGCGTCCGCGACAACATGGGCGAGAAGGTCGACGGCGTACCCACCGGGGACCAGCGCGTGGCGATCCCGGGCATGTCCCAGGAGGGCGAGAAGCTCGCCGCCGAGCACGCCACGGACCACACCCTCGTGCGGCACACCGCCCACGGCGACATCTCCGGCGTGCCGGACTCCTCCCGGGCCGGACGGCGCACGTCCTACGACGTCGCCGACTTCCCGAAGCTCACGGGCAAGGAGGAGGACTTCCGGTTCACCCCGCTCAAGCGGCTCAAGGGGCTCCACGCCGACGCCCTGACCGGCGCCGCGCCCGTGGTGACCGTCGACTCCGACGCCGTGCGCGTGGAGACCGTCGGCCGCGACGACGCCCGCATCGGCTCGGCCGGCGTCCCCGAGGACCGGCTCTCGGCCAACGCCTGGAGCTCCTTCGCCGAGGCCACGGTGCTGACCGTGCCGCAGGAGGCCGAGCTCGAGGGCCCCGTGGTGGTCGACGTCCACGGCTCCGGCACCACCCCGGCGGCCCAGCACCTCGTGATCGACGCCCAGCCCTTCTCCAAGGCCCTCGTCGTCCTGCGCCACCACGGGTCCGCCGTGCTGTCCCAGAACGTCGAGTTCCGCGTCGGCGAGTCCGCCAACCTCACCGTGGTGACGCTGCAGGAGTGGGACGACGACGCCGTGCACGCCTCCGCCCAGCACGCGCGCCTCGGCAAGGCGTCCTCGTTCAAGCACGTGCTCGTCTCCCTGGGCGGGGACCTCGTGCGCGTCACCCCCTCGACCCGCTTCGACGCCCCCGGCGCCTCGGTCGAGATGTACGGGCTGACCTTCGTCGACGCCGGCCAGCACCTGGAGTCGCGGCTGTTCGTGGACCACTCCCAGCCGAACTGCACCTCGCGGGTGACCTACAAGTCCGCGCTGCAGGGCGAGAACGCCCACGGCGTGTGGGTCGGCGACGTCCTCATCCGCGCCACCGCGGAGGGCACCGACACCTACGAGCTCAACCGGAACCTCCTCCTGGAGGACGGCCCGCGCATGGACTCGGTGCCGAACCTGGAGATCGAGACCGGCCTCATCGCCGGTGCCGGCCACGCCTCCACCACGGGGCAGCTGGACGACGAGCACCTGTACTACCTCATGTCCCGGGGCATCCCCGAGGACGAGGCGCGCCGGCTCGTGGTCCGCGGCTTCCTCTTCGAGATCCTCCAGCAGATCGGCGTCGAGGACATCGAGGAGCGGCTGCGCCGCGCCGTCGAGGACGAGCTCGCCTCCGCGAACCACTGACCTTCCCACTTCTCGCACCGACTTTTCCGACCACAGGAGAACCATCCATGGCAACTCTCGAGATCAAGGACCTGCACGCGTCCGTCGTGCTCGACGACGAGACCACCAAGCCGATCCTCAAGGGCGTCAACCTGACCATCAGCTCCGGTGAGGTGCACGCCATCATGGGGCCCAACGGCTCCGGCAAGTCCACGCTGGCCTCCACCATCGCCGGCCACCCCAAGTACGTCGTCGACTCCGGCCAGGTCCTCCTGGACGGCGAGGACGTCCTGGCGATGTCCGTGGACGAGCGCGCCCGCGCCGGGCTCTTCCTGGCGATGCAGTACCCCGTGGAGATCCCCGGCGTGACGACCTCCAACTTCCTGCGCACGGCCAAGACCGCGATCGACGGCCAGGCGCCCTCGCTGCGCACCTGGACCAAGGACGTCAAGGCCGCCATGGCGCAGCTGAAGATCAGCCCGGACATGATCCAGCGCAACGTCAACGAGGGTTTCTCCGGCGGTGAGAAGAAGCGCCACGAGATCCTCCAGCTGGAGCTGCTCCAGCCGAAGATCGCCCTGCTCGACGAGACCGACTCCGGCCTCGACGTGGACGCGCTCAAGGTCGTCTCCGAGGGCGTCAACCGCGCCCTCGAGGACAACGACATGGGCGTCATGCTCATCACCCACTACACCCGCATCCTGCGCTACATCAAGCCGCAGTTCGTGCACGTGTTCCACGACGGCCGCGTCGTCGACGAGGGCGGCCCCGAGCTCGCCGACCGGCTCGAGGCCGAGGGCTACGACCGTTACCTGACCGCGGCCCAGTAGTCCCGCCCGACCAGCTCCGAAAGGAGGCCAGCGATGGCCGACACCCCCGCTGAGACCGCCGCCGAGTCCACCACGGCGGGCCGGCCCTCGACCGAGGAGGTCGAGGAGGCGCTCAAGAACGTCATCGACCCCGAGCTCGGTGTGAACATCGTGGACCTCGGGCTGCTCTACGGCAGCAGGTGGGCCGAGGACGGCGCCCTGGTGCTCGACATGACCCTGACGACGGCGGCCTGCCCGCTGCAGGACGTCATCGAGGACCAGTGCGCGTCGAACCTCGAGCCCCTCGTGGACGAGTGGCGCGTCAACTGGGTCTGGATGCCGCCGTGGGGTCCCGAGCGGATCACCGAGGACGGGCGCGACCAGATGAGGGCCCTGGGCTTCAACATCTGAGTTCGTTGTCCTGACGGCGGCGCCCCGCCCACCTCTTGTGAGGTGGTCGGGGCACCGTCGTCTCCGTCTCCCGATCTCACGTCGTCCCGCCTCGTCCCGCCGAGCGCACAGCTGGAGTCGACATTCCAGCGGTTCAACGGCCACGTCCGTGCACCGGGGGAAGGGACTCCATACACTTCAGATATGGGAAGTGCACTGATCTTCGGCCTCGTCGCCTCCAGCCCCCTGGTGATCGGGGCCCTGGTCGGCGTGCGTTTCGACCTGCCCAAGCGGCTTCTGGCCATCCTGCTCTCCTTCGCTGCCGGCGCGCTCATCACGGCGCTGGCCTTCGAGCTCTTCGAGGACGCCTACGAGAGGGGCGGGATCTGGCTGGCCGTCATCGGCCTGTTCGCAGGGGCCGTGGTCTTCACCGTCCTGAGCGCGCTCCTGGACCGCTGGGCCCAGCCCGGACCCCGGGCCGAGGACGCCGAGAAGGAGCAGGGCAGCGTCAAGCTGGACACGGACGCCGCGGCGGAGGGCAAGAGACCCACGGCGGCCTCCACCGGCGGTGCCGCGGGGCTTGCCCTGTTGGCCGCGGTGACCCTGGACGGCATCCCGGAGAACGTCGCGCTGGGCGTCTCCCTCACCGAGGGCACCGGCGGTCTCGCCCTGCTCGCCGCGATCTTCGTGTCGAACCTGCCCGAGTCCCTGGTGGGCGCCTCGTCCATGCGCGAGCAGGGGATGACCGCCGGCAAGGCCGTCGGGCTCTGGGCGGTCTGTGGTGTCCTGCTGGTCGGGGCCGTGCTGCTGGGGGCGGGCCCGCTCGCCGGCAGCGCCCCCGAGACCATCTCCCTGCCGCTGGCCTTCGCCGCCGGCGCCGTGATCGCCTCTCTCGCGGACACCCTGATGCCCGAGGCCTACGAGCACGGCGGGCCGGCGGTGGCGCTGAGCACCGCGGCCGGCTTCGCGCTGTCCTTCGCCCTGTCCCTGGCGTGAGGTCGGCCGGTTCAGCGAGGCCGCAGCAGTCCATCGTGCTGTGCCATCCACCTCGTGACCGGGCCTCGGCTCGTCAGCGGCCCGCGACGCCCCGGATCACGTCCACGAGCTGACTTCTCAGCACAGCGATCCTCGCCTGCCCCGTGCTCAGCGCGCGCCGATCAGCTGCCTGGGTGACGAGCCGGGCGGCATCGAGATCCACCACGGAATCCAGCCAGGCACCGACCGCGATGACGGCACGAGCGCTGGAGGCGGCCACATGAGCCGTCGAGATCTCCGGGTCCACCCGGCCGGGGCTGCTGGTGTACATGCGGCTCAGGCTCCAGGCGAGCGTCTTCACCGTTGCGCGGGCCTCGGCGAGCCGGGCGCCATGGATCTTGGAATGCACGTCGCCTCCGGCCGGTGTCTCGTCCGGCTTGGCAACGGTGAGTTCTGGGATGGAGCGGGCGGTCACCTGGCCTTGGAGCAAGCCGGTCAGGAGGATGCGTGCTCCGGGTGCCTGCGTCAGGTCCAGACCCTCGAACGCTTCCAGCCCGGCCGCGTGCATGTCCCCGATGGCGTTGCCGACACCCAGGGCGAACACGTGGTGGCCACGTTTCGGTCCCGCGACCTTCGCCGACGTGGGGGAGCGCTTCTTGGGGTTCACCTCCGCGTCGATGGACCACGTCTCGCCGGTCGCCACAGGCTCCAGCCGCGTCAATCCGTATCGGGTGCGGATCACCGCAAGCAGCGGCTTGATGACGGCCGCCCCGACCGGACGGCCCGCATACCGGTCCATCACCTGGAGAGCGGCGGCGGTGCCGGCGTCGAGCCGCTTCTGCTTGCCCTCCGGACTGTCGTCGCCTCCCCGGAGTTTGGCCTTCATCGTGCCGCCGAGCTTCTTGAGGCCGCGGATGATGGGACCGGCGAGCTTCAGGCCGGCCTTGATGACGGCGTCGACGGCCCGCTTGACCGGCTTCTGCAGCGAGGTCACGATCTCGCGGATCTTCTGGCCGATGCCACCGAGGCCGATCACGCTGGCGAGGAAGCCGATGAGGATCGGCACCATCTGGCCCAGCACGTTCTCGATCTTGGCGACCACGCCGCCCACGTTGCCGCGCACGATGTCCGCCACCGAGTCGATGATCGTGTCCACGAACTTGGCGATGCGGGCGGCGTTGTTCACGAAGAACATCACGACGTCGTAGATCAGCTTGCAGGCCTTGATGAAGGCGGCGGCCGGGTTGAGCAGGCCGATCAGCCACGTGATGCCGGCGGTGATGACCTTCGTGACCACGAAGTCCTTCACCTTCTCCAGGATCATGTCCTTGACGTTGCCGATCTTCTCGACGATCAGCTGCCACAGCCCGGCGACGCCCTGGGTGGCGATGAGCTGGAAGATCTCCACGCCCTTCTCGACGGCGGCCATCGCCGGCTCGCCGATCTGCTTCGCGATGCGGGCCCGGATCCTGGCCCAGGTGAGCCCGAAGAGGGAGGCCAGGAGCTTGACGACGCCCTTGAGGTCGAAGGTGTCCGGCAGCTCGACGCCGCCCTCCGCCAGGGCCCCGAACAGCCAGCCCATGAGGCCCTTGCGCAGGTGGTCGAGGATGTTGTCCTTGAACCGGAGGATGCCGCCCTTCACCCCGGCGATGAGGTGGCCGAGGAAGCCGATGGGGTTCTTGATGATGTCGCCCACCACGCCGGCCACGCGCGAGAGGACGTTGCGGAGCATCGCGGCGAGCTGACGGATGGTGTTGACAATGGCCTTGATCGCGCCGATGGCCTTGTCCACGAGGCCCTTGTTCGCGGCCTGGAGCTCCTCGATGCGGGCGTCGAGCGCCTGGCGGGACTCGGCGTACTTCGTGGCCAGCGCGTCCACCACGGACTCCTGCTTGGCGTCGACGTCGGCCTCGAGCTGGTCGAACTTGTCGCCGATCTCCTGCGAGGCCTCCGCGCCGACCTTCTGCAGGTCCCCCGGCAGGCCGCCGACGTAGGACGCGATCTCGGCACGGCCCTTGGCGATCCGCTGCTTGGCCTTCGTGAGGTCGTCGCCCACGATCGTGGCGACCCCGGAGATGACGTCGTCCATGCGCTTCAGGTAGAGCTCCCGGCCTGCCGCGTAGAACTCGTCGACCTTGGCGGGCATGCCGCGGACCTTGTCCCGGAGCCAGCGGTAGCCGCCGAGCCACCCGCTGTAGCGGTCCTTCTTGTACGCCGACATCTTGGCGTCGACGTAGTTCTCGAACGCGGCCCGGGCGGCGGCCTCGCCCTTCTCGAAGGCGGCATCCACCTTGGGGTCGATGCCGTCGAGGATCTTCTTCACGTCGGCCTCGGTCGCGGTGAAGATGGACTGCACCTTGGCCGTGACCTCCGCGCGGCGCGCCTCGTCCTTCGACTTGGTCTTCCCCTTGGCCGCGACCAGCCGGGCCACGGCCGTGGCCTTGGCGCCCTGCATGCCCGTGACGCCCGCCGTGGTGACGGCGGCGGCCTCGGTCCGGTCCTGTGCGATCGTCTGCTGCTCCTGTCGGCGGTACGCGGCGGGTGCGGTGTCCGCGTGCTCGGCGGCGGCCTTCTTGTCGACGAGGGCAGCCTGGAACTCCGGTTCGTTGGACCGTGCCAGCTGGTCCTCGGTGACCCCGCCGTCGGCCATCTCCTGGTCGGCCTCGTGCTTGCCGGCGGCGAGGTTGGTCTGCTCGGGCGGCGCGGGCTTCGGGACGGCTCCGGCGGGCGGCACCGTCGGCGCCGGCCCGGGCGTCTCCTGGGCCATCGGCGTGACGGGCTTGGCCACCGCCTTGGACGGGTCGGGCGGAGCCTCGGTGGCCGTCTCGATGTCCTTGGTCTGCCCCTCCTTCCCCTGACCCACCAGGCCCTTGACCGCGCCCTTGACCTCCCCGGCCTTCCCCGACTTCTTGTACTCGGCGGCCTCCTCGAGGGTCTTCGGCGACTTCGCCTCGATGGCGGCCTTGACCGCGGCGATGAACGCCTTCTTGTCGAAGCTGCCCGGCGGCTGGGCGTCCATCGTGTCGACCTTGGCCGCCTTCGCCTGCGCACCGAGATCGTCGGCCGGGGCGACGGCGGCCCCCTGCGCCTCCTGCGCCTTGGCCGACGCGGGAGGATGCGCCTTCTTGGCCGTGGCGGCGCTCTTGACGGAGCCGACGACCCCCGCGAACGCCGGGTCCTCCTCCGGGCGCACGGGCGTCGGCGCCACCGGGGGCTGGAGCAGCTTGTCGGCGGTCAGGGAGGCGGGACCCGGCGCGGGGCCGGGACCGGTGCCCGCGGCCGGGACGGGAGCTCGGGGCCCGGCCTTCGCCGCCGGTCTCCCGGCGGCCTTGCCGGGGCGTGCTCCCTTCGCGGCGGCCTTGCCGAGCGGGCTGACGGCCGGGACAGGTTTGGGCGGGGGCACCGGTTTTCGGGGCGCGACCGCCTCGGGTCCGAAGCCGGTGCGGGTCACCGCCAGCGCGGAGGCCGGCGGCTTGGGGCCCTCCAGCTCGACGGCGACGCCCGCCGCCTGGGCGGCCCGCAGGCCCTTCTCGACCGTGTCGACCGAGGGCCGATCGCGGCGTGTCTCGACCAGGGCGGCGTCGATGTCCGCGACGGCCTGCTCGCCGGGGGACCGGGCCCGGGCGGCCATCAGAGCCCCGACCGCGGAGTTGCCGGCCTGGCGCTGCAGCGCGAGCACCGCGCGGGGCCCGACGACGGGACCCGCGGTCGTGCCGCGGGCCCGCTGCCGACCCGCCGCGAGGGCGTCGCCGACCTCGGCCCGCTGAGCATCGGCCGTCCGGTGTGCGCCGGTCATGCATCGAGGATCGCCGACGCCCTGCCGTGGCGCCGATCGCGGGGAGCCGTTCCACGGGGCACGCCGGCCTGCCCGAAGGGGCACCGGCCGTGCGGTGCGTCGTCGTGCCCGGGGACCGAAATTGACCCGAGGGAGGGAGACCTGCATGCTCGGGACGTGAACACCGACGAGAAGCGCATCGCCCTGCTCATCGACGCCGACAACGCCCCGGCGGCGAAGATCGACGTGATCCTGGCCGAGGTGGCCCGTCACGGCGCCGCGAACGTCCGGCGGGCCTACGGCAACTGGAAGAGCCCGCACCTGCAGCAGTGGGAGGCTGTCCTGCACGCCTACGCGATCCGGCCCATCCAGCAGTTCGCCTACAGCACGGGCAAGAACGCCTCCGACATGGCCATGGTGATCGACGCCATGGACCTGCTCTACGCCGGTTCGGTCGACGGGTTCGCGATCGTCTCCAGCGACGCCGACTTCACCCCGCTGGTGATGCGGATCCTCACCGACGGTCACAAGGTCTACGGCTTCGGTCAGCGACAGACCCCGGAGCCGTTCATCAATGCGTGTTCCCAGTTCACCTACGTGGAGAGCCTGGGCGAGCCCGTGGGGGAGGCGCCGGGGGAGGCGCCCACGGCGACGCCTCAGCAGACGCTGCGCGGGGACGCCCGGCTGGTCAGGATGCTGCGGAGCGCGGTGGACGCCGCCAGTGGTGACGACGGCTGGGCCCACCTCGGCGCCGTGGGCCAGCAGATCGGCAACCAGGCGTCCTTCGACTCCCGGAACTACGGGTACCGCAAGCTCAGCGATCTGATCGAGGCCACGGGCCTGTTCGACGTCCGCCGGGACAACGTGGCCGTGCAGGTGCGGGACAGCCGCCGTCGGTGAGGACCCCGGACCGGAGCGCCCGCTCCGGACTGCCGCGTGGCCCGAGCGGGCGGCCACACCGAGGGGGGTGAGCCGGAGTGCGGGCTCAGCGGGCGAGCGAGGCGGGATCGTCCAGGTCGGGCGCGTCGAAGGTGTCGCAGCGGGCGATGTCGCCCGTCTCGTAGCCGGCGGTGAACCAGGCCTGCCGCTGGGCCGAGGTGCCGTGGGTGAAGGCCTCGGGTGAGACGCGGCCCTGCATGGTCTCCTGGATGCGGTCGTCGCCGATCACCTCGGCGGCGTCGAGGGCCTGCGCGAGCTGCGCCGGGGTGATCTCGTCCAGCTGCACGGCGCCGGAGGTGTCCCCGGACGCCCCGTTCGCCCAGAGACCGGCGAAGCAGTCGGCCTGGAGCTCCACGCGCACAGCACCCGACTCGGGGCCCTGCGGATCCTGCTGGGCGTAGCCGAGGGTGCCGAGCTGGTGCTGGATGTGGTGGCCGAACTCGTGGGCGAGCACGTACTCCTCGGCCAGCGGCCCGCCCTCGGCGCCGAACTGCCGCTGCAGCTCGTCGAAGAATCCGACGTCGAGGTAGACGCTCCGGTCGGCAGGGCAGTAGAAGGGCCCCACGGCCGAGGACGCGGCGCCGCATCCGGTGTTCGTCCGCTCCTCGAAGAGGAACACGTCCGGCAGCACGTAGGCCTCGCCCGTGGTCCGCGGCAGGTACTCGTCCCAGAACTGGTCGAGGCTCTGCGCGGTGGCGATCATCCGGCAGTCCGTGTACCGGTTGGCGTCCTCGCCCGACCGGCACCGCTGCTCGCGCTCCTGTTCCGCGGTGGTTCCTGCTCCGGGGCCCGGGTCCCCGCCGGTCAGGGTGTCCACGGCGTCCGGGCCGAAGATCAGGGCGACGACGAGCAGCAGCAGCGTGCCGCCGACCCCACCGCCGATCGCGGCCCCGCGCCGGCCGCGTCCGCCGCCGACGCGGCCGGGATCCAGCTGGGAGTCGTTGCTGAACGTCATGCGGGAAGACTAAGCCGTCGCACGGAGGACAGGCCCGGCCGGGATCAGCGGGCGCCCGCGATCCGGGGGAAGGCCTTGTGCACGCCGACGGCGATGACCGCGGCGAGCACGCACTTCAGGAGGTCCGCGGGCCAGAAGGTGAGGTCGGCCAGGAAGGCGTCCCCCCACGTGAGGTCCCCGTTGACCACCAGCCCGGGGATGCCGCCGAGCCGGATCACCACGAAACCCGCCAGCGTCCCCAGGAGCAGCCGGAGCGTGTAGGTGCCGGTGCGCTCGTACCGGGCGTTCGTGGCTCCGCCGTCGTTGTAGCGGCGGGCGGGGATCAGCCACTGCGCGAGGTAGCCGGTCGCGGCCGCCGCGAAGGGGAAGGCGAGGATGTACCCGGCGGACGGATCGGCGAGCACGTCGGGTCCGCCGCGGAAGTCGGCGAAGATCGGCGCCCCGATCAGGCCCAGGACGACGTAGAGGCCGACCGCGAGCAGACCGCGGGTGCCGCCCAGGACCAGGCCGGTGAGGAACACGGCGAGGGTCTGCAGGGTCAACGGCACCCCGACCGCGCCGAGCGAGATGCCCGGAAGCAGGGACAGGGCTGCGGTGAGCGCCGCGAACAGGCCGATGTTCACGTAGTCCTCGGCGGTGACGGTGCGGCGGCGTTCGGCGTTGGTCATGTCTGCCAGCCTAGAGCTTCTCGGCGGGGTCCTCGGCATCTGCGTCCCCGGAGTCGGGCCGGGCGCGTGCCGCGTCCCGCCTCGTGGCCCCGAGCCGGTTGCCGCCGACCTGCTGGAGCCGCATCCGCTGGTACTTCCACCGCTCGGCCATGGTGGCCTTGGCGGCCACCCGGTCCTTGGGGCTCAACGGGTCGGGTCCGAGCACGGGGTCGTCGCCCACCTGGTATCGGTCGGACCAGACCTGGATGACGGCCCACGCGACGGCGGTGTAGGGAACCGCCAGGATGGCGCCGAAGATGCCCCCGATCAGGGTCCCGACGGTCAGGGCGAGCAGCACGACGAGCGCGTGCAGGCTCAGGGTGCGGCCCATGATCACGGGCTGCAGGATGTTGCCCTCGATCTGATTGACGACGATGATCCAGCCCACCACGATCAGGGCGACGACGGGGCCGTTGGTGACCAGGGCGACCAGGGCCGCGACGATCCCGGCGATGGTCGCCCCCACCACGGGGATGAACGCCGTCACGAAGACGAGCACCGCCAGCGGGACGGCCAGCGGCACCCCGAGGATGAGCAGGGCCGCGCCGATGAAGACGGCGTCGATGAGGGCCACGAAGGCCGTGCCGCGCACATATCCGCCGAGCACCTGCGCGCCGCGGTCGGCGGACTCGGCGAGCTTGGCCCGGCGCTCGCCGTGGAACCAGCGCAGGGTGAAGTTCCACATCTTCTCCC
The DNA here is from genome assembly GCF_044462265.1 of Kocuria rhizosphaerae. NCBI lineage: Bacteria > Bacillati > Actinomycetota > Actinomycetes > Micrococcales > Micrococcaceae > Kocuria > Kocuria rhizosphaerae. The sequence continues at coordinate 33,706 of NZ_JBISWL010000132.1, read as the reverse complement.
CGTCCTTCAGGAAGAAGAACAGGATCACGATCATCAGCACCAGGCCGGTGACGAAGGACGCGGCGGCGGACAGCCCGCTGAGAGCGCTGCCGGCGAAGCTGCCGCTCGTGACGAACTCGGAGGCACGGCGCACGGCGGCGTCCACGCTGGCGGTGTCCACCGGCAGCGGGGTGGACTCGAGCAGGCGGCGCAGCTCGTTCCAGCCGCTGGAGGCCTGCGAGGTCAGCGTGTCCCACTCGCTGCGGATGGTGAACACGATGCCGGTGACGATGCCCCCGAGCAGCAGGAGGATGCCCAGGAACGCCGTCAGGGTGGCCAGCAGGTTGGACCAGCCCCTGCGCTCGAGCCACTTCACCACCGGCGCCACCGCGGAGGCGAGGATGAGGGCGACCATCACGGCGATCACGACGATCTTCACCCGGAGCAGGATCCAGATGAGGCCCACGACCACCGCGGCGACGAGCAGGGACTGCGCGGCCCGTGAGCCGGCGCGCCCGAGGGTGTCCGACCAGGGCCCCACGGCCGGGGCCAGGGACTGGGCCGCGTGCTCGAGCTGACCCATCTCGTCGTGCTCCGGCTCGTGGTTGCGCTCGTGGTCCCCGGGCGAGCGCCGGGCCAGGACGTCGGGGGCGGAGCTGGACCCGGACCCGGAGCCGGGAGCGGAGCCGGGGGTCTGGGGATCCGGGCGTGGTGGGGTGGCCATGCGGGCGCTCCTCGGGGGCGTGGGCGGGGAAGGGTGGAGATCGTCCCAACACTAAGAGGACTGTCGGTCGGCTGTCCACCGGCGGCCGGGGTGCCCGCAACGGCTCACGCCGGGTCCTCGACCACGAAGACGGCCGTCAGCACGTGCCGCCGCCGCGCGGCGACGTCGTGCATCAGGGCCGGGGCGTCGTCGAAGGGCACGACGTCGCTGATGAGGTGCCCGCGGATCTCGCCGGCGTGGCCGGCGAGCAGGCGCGTGGTCTCGGCGGAGAGCCGCTGCCGGTCCCAGGTGTGGGCGAGCCCGCGCGGCACGCGTCCGATCTGGGCGCAGCGCAGGCTGAGCCCGTTGTGGTGGAACTCCTCGCCGAGCCGCACGGCGTCGGCCCCCTCGGTGTAGAACGCGAGGTCGATCACGCTGCCCTGGGGGCGCACGGCGCGCAGGGCGGCGTGCAGCGCCTCGGGCTTGCCCCGGCACTGGAAGACGACGTCCGCGCCGTGGTCGCCGGGCCCGTGGCGCCAGCGGGTCTTGAGGACCCGGCCGGGGTCGTCGGTGAGGTCCAGCGGGAAGAAGCCCATCCGCTCGGCCAGCGCCCGGCGCCGCGGGTCGGCGTCGGCCACCGCCACCTCACGGGCGCCCAGGGCGCGGGCGAACAGCGCGGTGACGAGGCCGACGGGTCCCGCGCCGGTGACCAGGACCAGGCGGCCGGCCACGCCGTCGCCGAGCCCGCGCACGGGTCCGGCGTCCGCTGCGGCGTGCAGCAGCCCGTTGGCGCAGATGGGTCCGAAGTGGGCGACGAAGACCCCCAGCAGCGGGTCGAGCTCGTCCGGCAGCGGCACGAGGTGCTCGGCGATCGGGTCGGCCACGTGCGCGGTCGCGTGCCCGTACGCGGTGGCCAGGACGTCGCCCTGCGCGAAGGCCGGGGTCCGCGACTCGGCGACCCGGGCGACCTCCATGTAGCCCAGCCGGCGCACCGGGTAGCCCTGCTCCGGGGTCCCGGAGCGGAAGAGGCCCAGCTCCGTGTCGTGCCGGGAGTGCAGCCCGGGGTGGTCGCCCTTGACGAAGGCCAGCTCGGTGCCCGCCGAGAGGCCGGTGACGAGGGTCTCCAGGAGCAGCCCGCCGTCGGGGACCGCGGGCAGCTCCTCGTCGACGATCTCGATCCGGCCGCGGGCGGGGACCACGAGGTTGCGGCGTCCGTTCACCCGGTGCCTCCGGGGCGCACGGGGACGCCGGAGCGGGCCGACTCGGCGATCGCGCACGCCAGCCGGTGCGTGCGCAGGGCCTCGCCGTAGGGCGCCCGGGTGGCCTCGCGCTCGCCCCGGACCGCCTCGAGGAACTCCCGGTCCACGGTGACCCGGGGGTCCTCGCCGGGGCAGTGGTCGGTGCGCTCGGCCGCGAACGCGGTGAGCCCGTCCTCGGAGAGCTCCAGGTAGAGGCCGCGGCTCACGGTGTGCAGCGCGGCCCGGTGCTTGGCGGCCAGTGCCGAGGTCGCCGCGAGCGTGGCCACCGCTCCGGAGTCGAAGCGCACGGTCGCGGCGGTCGCGTCGTCGACGTCCCCGAAGTCCTGGGGCGCCCCGTCGGGGGCCTTGCGGATCCCGGCGGCGTAGACCTCCACGGCCTCGCCCAGCAGGTAGCGGGCCATGTCCAGCACGTGCGTGAGCTGCTCGACGACCTGCCCGCCCGAGCGTTCGGTCCAGCCCCACCAGGGCACGGGCGGGCGCTTGTCCAGCCAGTACCCGTTGGCCAGCAGCGGAGGGGACTCCGCGAGCAGCTCGCGGGCCCGGCCCGCGGTGTCCAGGCAGCGCCAGTGGTAGCCGGTCCCCGTGACGACGCCGGCCGCCTCGACCATGGCTCCGATCTGCTCGGCGACGTCCAGGCCCAGGCCCACGGGCTTCTCCACGAACAGCGGGAGCCCGCGGCGCAGCGCGGCGCGCTCGCCGGGTCCGTGCGCGAACGGCGGCACGCACACGTAGACTGCGTCGGCCGCCACGGCGTCGAGCGCCTGCTCGGGGTCATGGAAGGCCGCGGCGCCGAGTTCGGTCGCCAGGGCCTCCGCGGCCGGTTCGTGCGGGTCGGTCACACTGACCACCCGGGCCCCGCCGAGGCGGTGCAGGACACCGACGTGACGGCGGGCGACCGAGCCGGCCCCGACCAGGGCGATGCGCAGCGTCATGAGCGGTTCTCCTCCAGGAGCCGGGTGTACAGGTCCAGGTACTGGCGCGCCATGCCGGCCGGCGTCCACTGCTCGGCGGCGGCCCGGCACGCCTGCGGGTCCAGCTCGTCGACGCGGTGCAGCAGGCGCACGAGCTCGTCCTCCTCGGCGGCCAGGAAGCCCGTCCGGCCGTGCTCCACCAGCGACGGCAGCACGCCCAGGGGGGTGCCGAGCACCGGGACGCCCCGGGAGAGGGCCTCCACCACTCCCGTGGCGCCGGGCTCGGCCCAGCGGTTGGGGGTCAGGAGGACGCGGGCGGAGCGCAGCAGCCGCTCCTTCTCCTCGCCGGCGACCCCGCCCACCCACGTCACGGTCGTGCCGTCCAGCAGCGGGCGGACGTCCTGGCACCAGTACTGCACGTCCGGGTGGGCCTGCAGCGCCTCGTCGCCGTCGGCGAGCCTGCGCTCCAGCTCGGCGGGGTCGCCGATGCCCGCGACCGGCCCGGCGAGCACCAGCGGGATCCCGGCACGCCGGCAGATCCTGGCGGCGAGGTCCTGTCCCTTGTCCGCGGTGATCCGGGCGAGCACCAGGGCGTGGGACCCGGGGTCCACGTCCACCGCCAGGGCCGGGGGTGCCGCGAGCGGCACCACGCCGATGGTCTGCTCCTGCAGGTTCCGGGGCGCCCGCTCCAGCTGGGAGGCCGAGACGGCGGCGAAGGCGACCCGACCGCGGCCGTCGAAGCGGGCGTAGAAGTCCGGGTGCTTCCGGAGGTCCCAGTGCAGGGTCTGCAGCGTGGGCGGTGCGGCGGTGCCCATGGCCCCCAGCACCGCGGGCCCGACCACCTCGAGGTGGTCGTGCACGACGTCCCAGTCCCCGCCGTCCCGGATCGCGGCGACGACACCCTGCATGTGAGCGTGGGCGATGCCGGAGACCCGGTTGTACGGCATGGCGATGGAGCGGAACGCCGGCTCGTCGAGCACCCGCAGGTGGGCGTCGGCCTCGAGCGTGGAGGGTCCCACGGTGGCCAGGGTGACGTGCGCCCCCGCGCGCCGCAGCTCCGGGACGAGTGTGGCCACGACGGTCTCGATCCCCCCGTACCCGTCCGGCGGCACCGGCAGCCAGGGACCGGCGTTGACGAGGACGCGCAGCCCGCTCATGCGACCCGGCCGGCCGGCAGCGCCCCGTACTCGGGGACCTCGACCATCGGCGGGCGCTCGCCGACGACGATCTCGTGGGTGTCGGCGAGGAACCGGTCGCCCTCGCGCAGGAACTGGGTCAGCTGCGTGGCGTGCCCGCCGGCCGGGACCTCGCACCGCAGCCGGGACCTGACGGTCAGCTGGATCTGCGCGGCCATCCGGGCCAGTGCCGCGTCGCTGGAGTTGCGGTGCGAGCGGACCCCCAGGTCCACCTGCGCCATGGCGTCCAGGCCGGCGGTCTCCAGCACGTCGATGAGCATCCCGATCTCCACGCCGTAGCCGGAGACGAAGGGGATCCGTTCCAGCAGCGAGCGCCGACCGGCGTACTCCCCGGCCAACGGCTGCACGAGGCCCGCGAGCTCCGGCCAGAAGAGGTTCAGCAGCGGCCGCGCGACCAGCTCGGTGACCCGGCCCCCGCCGGCGGGCAGGATCGTGGTGCCGTCGTTGAGCGGGCGGTCGTAGCAGCTCTTGACGAACTGCACCCCCGGCTCCGTGAGCAGGGGGCCGAGCAGGCCCACCGCGAAGCCGGTGTCGAACTCCTTGAGGTCCGAGTCGATGAACGCCAGCACGTCGCCGCTCGTCACCGCCAGCGACTTCCACAGGGCCTCGCCCTTGCCGGGGACGTTCCCGTGCCCGGGCAGGATCTCGGCCTGGGAGAAGACCCGGGCACCGGCCGCCGCGGCGATCAGCGCCGTCTCGTCGGTGGAGTCGGAGTCGATCACGACGAGCTCGTCGATCAGCGGCACGGTCTCCACGAGCCCCTCCCGCAGGGCGGCCACGATCTGCCCCACGGTCTCCGCCTCGTTCCGGGCCGGCAGGACCACGCTCACGGTCCGGCCGCCCTTGTGGGCGAGCAGCTGCTCGGGGGACCACTGCGATCCGTGGTAGCTCCGGCGGGCGAACCACTTCTGGACGTCCTGGCGCATGGGTGCTCACTTCCGGTTCGGAGGACGCGGGCCGGGCCACGAGCAGACTCCCCCGGGAGAACGACCCCGGCGGACCGGCGGGTGGATCCGAGCCGGAGACTACTGGTGGGGCGTCCGATGCGGAAGAGTGGGGCACGTCACACGGACGACACGAACGCACCGCGTCCCCTCGTGGAAGGGGGCCTCAGCCAGGATGGGACCGGCGGCGTGCCGCCGAGCAGCCGGAGGGGAGGCGACGATGTCCGAGCAGTCCACCGGCCGGGTGGCCGGCCGCCGGCTGGTGCTGTGGCGCCACGGCCGCACCGAGTGGAACGTCCAGGACCGGGCCCAGGGCCAGGCCGACATCCCCCTGGACCGGGTGGGGCGCCGCCAGGCGCGCCGGGCGGCCCCCGCGCTCGCCTCGTTCGAGCCGTCCTTCATCTGGTCCAGCGACCTGCAGCGGGCCCGCCGCACGGCCGAGCAGCTGGCCGCCCTCACCGGCCAGGAGGTGGTGCTCGACCCCCGCCTGCGGGAGTACGACGTCGGGATCCGGCAGGGCACGACCTTCGCCGAGTTCCGGCGGAGCCACCCCGAGGTCTACGAGAAGTTCCTCACCGAGGACGACTACCGCGTCCCGGGGGCGGAGCTTCCCTCCGAGGTCGACGAACGGATGCGGGCGGTGATGCGCGACGCCGCGGACGCCCTGGAGCCCGGCCGCACGGGGGTGCTCGTGGGCCACGGCGCCGCCATGCGCGGCGGCGTGCTCGCGTTCTTCGACGCCCCGCCGCGGATGCGTGAGATGTTCGCCGGGATGGGCAACTGCGCGTGGACCGTCCTGGCGGAGCACCCCCAGCGCGGCTGGCAGATCGTGGAGTACAACGCCGTCACGCTGCCGGACGCCTCGTCGTCGCTCGCGGACGAGATGCCCCCGCACCACGGCTGACCCCCGGGTCTGAGGGCCGGGACCTGATCCAGGTCACAGCGCCGCGGCAGGGTGCTCCGGTAGGATGGATGGGTTGCCCGTCCGGGCGCCCCACCCCACCTCCTGCCGAAAGGTCTCCTCCGTGATCACTGTCCAGAACCTCGAACTGCGTGCCGGCGCCCGGCTGCTGATGGACGAGGTCTCCTTCCGCGTGGACCGGGGGGACAGGATCGGGCTCGTCGGACGCAACGGAGCGGGCAAGACGACCATGACCAAGGTGCTCGCCGGCGAGACCCTGCCCGCGGGCGGGACGGTGACCAGGACCGGGAGCATCGGCTACCTCCCGCAGGACCCCAAGGTCGACGACATGGATCAGCTGGCGCGCGACCGCATCCTCTCCGCCCGCGACCTCGCGGGCGTCGTGGCCCGCCTGCGCCGGGCCGAACAGGAGATGGCCTCCGACGACGACGCCGTGCGCGCCAAGGCGATGCGCCGCTACGACCGGCTCGAGTCGGAGTTCCTGGCCGGCGGGGGCTACGCCGCGGAGTCCGAGGCGGCCACGATCACCTCGAACCTGGACCTGCCGGAGCGGATCCTCGACCAGCCGCTGCGCACCCTCTCGGGCGGTCAGCGCCGCCGCGTGGAGCTGGCCCGCATCCTGTTCTCGGCCGCGGACACCATGCTGCTCGACGAGCCCACGAACCACCTCGACGCCGACTCGGTGGTGTGGCTGCGGGACTTCCTGAAGAACTTCTCCGGCGGGCTGCTCGTGATCTCCCACGACGTGGAGCTCATGGAGATGGTCGTCAACAAGGTCCTCTACCTCGACGCCAACCGGTGCGTGGTGGACGTCTACAACATGGGCTGGAAGAACTACCTCCAGCAGCGCGAGCAGGACGCGCACCGCCGCAAGCGGGAGTACGCGAACGCCGAGAAGAAGGCCTCCGCGCTGATGGACCAGGCCAACAAGATGCGCGCGAAGGCCACCAAGGCCGTGGCCGCCCAGCAGATGATCAAGCGCGCCGAGCGGCTCATGGACGGCCTCGAGGGGGAACGGCAGCAGGACAAGGTGGCGGCCATCCGCTTCCCGAAGCCGGCCGCCTGCGGGAAGACCCCCCTCACGGCCTCGGGGCTGTCCAAGTCATACGGGTCCCTGGAGATCTTCACCGACGTGGACCTCGCCATCGACAAGGGCTCCCGGGTGGTCATCCTGGGCTTCAACGGCGCGGGCAAGACGACCCTGCTGCGGATGCTCGCCGGCGAGGCCCAGCCGGACACCGGCGAGGTCCGCCCCGGCCACGGGCTCAAGCTCGGGTACTTCGCCCAGGAGCACGACACCCTCGACCACGACCGCACGGTGCTGGAGAACATGCGCACCGCCGCCCCGGACCTCGCGGACACCGAGGTGCGCAACATCCTCGGGTCGTTCCTCTTCCAGGGCGACGACGTCGCCAAGCCCGCCGGCGTCCTCTCCGGCGGGGAGAAGACCCGTCTGGCGCTGGCGACCCTCGTCGCGTCCTCGGCGAACGTGCTCCTGCTGGACGAGCCGACCAACAACCTGGACCCGGCCTCCCGGCAGGAGATCCTCAACGCGCTGCGCACCTACGAGGGCGCCGTCGTGCTCGTCTCCCACGACGAGGGCGCGGTGGAGGCCCTCGACCCGGAGCGCGTCGTGATCCTGCCGGACGGCACCGAGGACCTGTGGAGCCAGGAGTACCAGGACCTCATCTCCCTGGCCTGAGACCTCACGGGGACCTCGACGGAGCGGGCAGGCTGGTTCCGGGCCGGAATGGCGGCACTGTGGACGTCCCGGGCACGGAGCGGATCCGCACGGGTCTGCGGCGGCTGCTCGGGACGGACGCGGCGGAGCCGGTCGCCGGGGTCATGCGGGAGGCCGTCACCGTGGAGGCGCACGTGCCCGCGGAGGACGCGGCCCGCCTGGGCGCGGCCGAGCAGCTCGTGGCGCTGCCGGTCGTGGACGGCACGGGCGGGAGCACCGGCAAGCAGGCGGCCACGACGGTCACCCGGGCCCTGGCGCTGGGCGACGTGGTCGTGCGGGACATGGGCGTGCGGGACGTCGGCCGGGTGGGCTTCCGGGAGGTGCGGGTCCGGACCCTGCTCGGCGCGAGACTGGGCGCCGCGGGCCTACTGGGGGTCGGGGCCGTCTACGCCTGGGCCGTCGGTGCGGTCATCGGGCTGACGTTGCTCGTGGTCAGCGTCCCCGCGGCCACGGTCGGCGGGCTCATACCCGTTCCTCGAGGTCCACCCGCCGTGTTCTCCAACCCGTTCATCACGACCTTGGTGGACGCCTCGGGCGTGATCGTCTACTTCCTCATCGCCTCGGCCGTCCTGGGTCTCTGCGCCCTGACTTGCCGACGTGGGTGCGCAGCCGTGTTTGCTGAGCGGTGTCCGAGTCGATGGGTTCGGCAGGCAGGAGTGAGTCGCCGGTCTCCCCGGCTCTGGCACTTCGGTCCTCGCAACGCGCCCGTGGTGGACTGGATCGTCAGGCGGTGGCGGTGGCGGGTGGTTCGGTGGCGGCGATCCGGGCGGGCATGTTGATGATCCGGGTGCGCAGCGTGGCCCGGCGGTCGCGGGTCATGCGCGGCCACCGCGGTGGCCGCGGGCGAGATTGAAGGCGATCGCCGTGCAGGAGATCCAGGCCGCGTTGTCCGCGTACTTCGCGGAGGGCAGGTGGGCCAGCGGCTGCAGCCGTTTCACCCGGCGCACGACCGGACGGCAGGCCAGGTGCTCGGCCACCCGGGAGGTGAAGGCGGTGAAGGGGACCCTGGCGACCTGCGCGTCGGAGATCCAGTGCTGCTCGGCCTCCTCCCAGACCGCCTGGGGTAGCGGATCGTTGTCCAGGCGTACCCGTCAATGCCGGCGATCGCCTTGGCGCCCCGGGGGTTCATCCGGGTGGTCACCGCGAACTGTGATGTCTCAGGACATCACACAGCACGGTCACGGGCCTTCAAACCTCCACGTCCTGCGACGTCATGAGGTTGTCCATCGGTCATACCACCCAGTTCGGGAGTTACACCGAAAAACGTACAGTCCCATCTTCGAGCTGAGCTTTCCCCCCGGCAGTGCGGGGGCCGATCAGGCCAAGGTCGCCGTCCTGACGGCCTCCGGCCTGGAGGCCCCACTGTCCAGGGTCCTGCTGCGGGCGCGGAACCGCCGCTACCGGGCCATCGAGAAGAGCGAGTCCATCGACGCCGATCACGACGGTGTCCAGGACGTCTACGAGAACGAGGAGGTCGGCGGCGGCGGGCGCCCGTCACGACGCCACTCAGGGCTTGTCGCCCCGCCCGACCCGATCCCCGTCGGCCTTGCGTCGCCGCGCCAGGCGTCGGCCCGATCCGGTCCGTTTCGTCCCCAGGCCCCGCAGCGGCCCGCGCACGTGCTCACGCTGGAAGGAAGCGCACCAGAAATCCTGTTGCGGCCAGCAGCACCCCCACGACGGCGAGGAAACGGGTCCAGCGCGCCGGATCGGTGAGAGACCAGCGCGCGGGGTCGTGAGCGTGGTAGTAAACGATCACTTCTGCCCCGGGAGGCGGAGGCGGCTCCGGCGGGTGAGGCCAGAACTCCTCATGGAGCTCGTAGCGGTTGGTGTGCCAGCGCAGCCGGTGCCGTTCGTCATCGTGCACGTGGATAGCCGCGGTCTTGACCCACCACGCGTAGCAGCACCGCACCAGCAGCGCCGCAACCAGCAGCGCCACTCCGGTCGTCGTACAGGCGGTGCTGATCACCTTGATGAGTACCATCGCGCTGAGTTCCGCCACGCGATGATCCTAAGCCGAGGCCCGCGCCGGGGTTGTGATCGACCGCGCTTCACCAGGCACGAGCCGGAGGTCCTGGTGGAGGAGACCGTCGGTGTTCTGGGCGGAGCTGTGTCCCCAGGGACTTGCCAGATGCAGAAGCGAACCAGCGTCCCGCGAGAAGGGGCGGTGGGCGGCGATCTGAAGCACTCTCCTCCGGCCCGATCGCCCTGCCCATGCTTCGCCGGCCTGGCCTGGGAGGCCAGTAGCGTGGACGCCATGGACTCCGACACCCTGGTGAACCTCGTGCTCGTGCTGGCCTTCGTGGTGATCGGGGGTGTCTTCGCCGGCACCGAAATGGCGATCGTGAGCCTGCGGGAGAGCCAGATCAAGAGAATCGAACGCTCCGGCCGCAAGGGCGCCCGGACGGCGGCGCTGGTGCGAGACCCGAATCTCTTCCTCTCGGCCGTGCAGATCGGTGTGACGGTGGCGGGGTTCTTCTCGTCGGCCTACGGCGCCTCCACCATCGCCCCGGATGTGGCCCCTCTGCTCGAACAGGCAGGGCTGTCTGGTGCCGCGGCGCAGACCCTGGCGCTGATCGGCATGACCCTGGTCATCGCCTATCTCTCGCTGGTGTTCGGGGAGCTGGTGCCCAAACGTCTGGCCATGCAGCGGGCAATGGGCTTCACCCGGGTTCTCGCCCCGCCCCTGAACCTGTTCGCGAAGCTGATGCGCCCGGTGATCTGGTTGCTCTCGGCCTCCACCAACGCCGTCGTCCGTCTGCTCGGGGCCGACCCCTACGTCCTCTCGCAGGAGGTCACCGCCGACGAGATCCGGGAGATGGTCGTGGACACCCGCGGCCTCGGCCCCGTCTCCCGTTCCATCCTCACCGACGTCTTCGAGGCCGGAGACCGCCGCCTGGCCGAGGTCATGCGACCGCGCACCGACGTGCACTTCCTCGACGGCACCCTCTCTGCCACGCAGGCCTACCGCGTGGCGCTGTCCCTGCCGCACTCCCGCTACCCCGTCACAGGGGAGGACATCGACGACATCCTGGGCTTCGTGCACATCCGCGACCTCGTGGTGGCCGATGCCGACGGGAACGGCGTCATCGAGGCCCCACCGTGCACCCTGCGTGAGATCGTGCGACCGATCCCCTTCCTGCCCAGAACCAACCACGTGCTGCGCACCCTGCAGTTCATGCGCAAGGGCGGCCACCACATCGCGCTGGTCGTCGATGAGTACGGCGGCACCGCCGGCATCGTGACCCTGGAGGACCTCGTCGAGGAGCTCGTGGGAGAGATCTACGACGAGTTCGACACCGGGCCGCGCGAGCACGAGGACACGGTGCTGCGCAAGGGCGAGGCCGTTCTCGTGGACGGTGGGCTCATCATTCAGGAGGTCCCGGAAGAATCCGGCCTCGTCATCCCCGAGGGTCCCTACGAGACCGTGGGCGGATTCGTCATGGACCGTCTGGGTCGGGTCGCCCGCCCGGGCGACGTCGTGGAGGTGGTTGGGTACCGGCTCGAGGTCCTGGCCACCGACCGCACACGTGTGGAACGGGTCCGGATCACCCCCCTGCCGCAGGCAGGGGCCACCGCGACCGATCCGACCGGTTAGGCCTCCTGGGGGACGAGAGGGCCGTGTCCCGGAGCCTACGCTCAGGACCATAAATTCAGCGGGCAGGTCATCAAGGCCGGGCCGTGGCACGTCCGCCTTCACCGGTCGTTCCCAGCCATTGCCTCGGGGCGGCGGTGCTGCCTCACCTCACGGCCTGGTCCCCGACGAATGGGCCGCCCGGGTGGGTTGTGCTCGCCGTCACAGAGGCCGGTGCGGGGTCTCATGTACACTGGCAAAGGCCTTAGGGGAGTATCCCTCAGCGTTGCGGACGTCAGTACGTCGGGGAATCGATTCCCGGCCGGACGCAGCGGCCGAACTCGGCAGCACGGACCGAAGAGGTCCTGGCGGAGCGGCGGAGAGACTTAGGGCTTGACCGTCTCCTCCCCTGAAAGCAGAAGTCCATGGATGTCTCGCCCACCGTGTGGGCCGTGACGATCGTCGCGATCGTCGGCCTGCTCCTGTTCGACTACGTGTTCCACGTGCGCAAGGCCCACGAGCCCCAGCTGAAGGAAGCCGCGATCTGGTCGGCGATCTACGTCGGCCTTGCCCTCCTGTTCGGCCTCTTCGTCCTCGTCCAGTGGGGCGGGGTGTACGCCGGGGAGTACTACGCCGGATACATCACGGAGAAGGCCCTGTCGGTCGACAACCTCTTCGTCTTCCTCATCATCATGGCCTCCTTCAAGGTGCCGCGGGAGGATCAGCAGAAGGTCCTGCTCTTCGGCATCACCTTCGCCCTCATCGCCCGCACCGCGCTGATCTTCGTGGGGGCGGGGCTGATCAACCAGTTCGCCTGGGTCTTCTACGCCTTCGGGCTCATCCTGCTGCTCACCGCCGGCTCCCTCATCAAGGGCGAGCTCTCGGGGGCCCAGCACGACCAGGCGGACAACTTCATCGTGCGCCTGGCCAAGCGCTTCATCCACACCACCGACCACTACGACGGCGACAGGCTCTTCACGATCCACAACGGCAAGCGGGCGATGACCCCGATGCTGCTGGTCATGGTCGCGATCGGTGGCACCGACGTCCTCTTCGCCCTGGACTCGATCCCGGCGATCTTCGGTCTGACCCAGCAGACCTACCTGGTGTTCACCGCCGTGGCGTTCTCGCTGATGGGTCTGCGCCAGCTGTACTTCCTCATCGACGGGCTGCTGGACCGGCTCATCTACCTGTCCTGGGGCCTGGCGATCATCCTGGGCTTCATCGGCGTGAAGCTCGTCATCCACGCCCTGCACGAGAACAACCTGGGCTTCATCAACAACGGCGAGCATGTCGACGTCGTGGAGATCAGCATCGGGCTGTCCCTGTCGGTGATCATCGGGGTGCTGGTGGTCACGGTCCTGGCCTCCCTGTTCAGCCCCAAGGGCCGGGCCGTGCGCATCATCAGCTCCCTGCAGGCCGTCGCCGAGCAGTACGTGTCCCTGCCCCAGGCCGCGCCGGCCGAGGAGCGCCGCCGGCTGGCCGCCAAGGCCGCCCGCTACCAGGAGCAGATGGACTCCATCTCCCCCCGGTACCGGGAGGAGCTCATCGAGTCCGAGAAGCACTTCCACGAGCTGCTGGACCGCGTCCACGGCACGCACCGCGAGTACGAGCGCACCAGGGTAGGCCCGGGGCCGGAGTCCTTCCCCACCCACTAGGCCCAGGCCCAGGCCGGGTCCGTGGAGGGGGCGCGGGCCGACACCCACGCCTCCGCCGGCACCACCATCCCGGACACCCGACGCGGCGACGACGGCAGCAGCGCCGTCTGAGACCGTCCACGACAATGAGGCCGCCCATGGGCACCTTCTAGGAGAACCGGCAGGCGGGGCCGCTTCCGAGNCGAGAGTCACACCTCGGAAGCGGCCCCGCGGTCACAGTGATGGAAACCAGTTACGGCGGTCTGCGGCAGTTGACGATCGGCGCGCCAGGACTGACATGAGCCCAGCCTTCCTCAGGTGGGAATTCGGATGTGGTCCGGCTACCGGACACTGCCCACAAGAACTACGGTGCAGAAGGGGATCGAGAAGGGGGACGGTTCCGCTCGGCCTCGATCACCGCTCCTGGCGCTCGAGGGCGTCCAGCAGGGCGTCCTCCTCGTCCTCCCACGTGGGCCGGTTCCGCCGCCGCTGCGGCTTCGGCCGCATGATCGACTTCAGGTGGGGCGGCATGTCGTCGGCCATCTCCAGCTCCCGGAGGACCAGTTCCTCGTCGCCCTCGCCCACGTAGGTGCCGTGCTCGTCGTAGAACCGGGCGAGCCGTCGCTCCGTCTCGGCCGCGTACTGGCGGTCCCACTCCTCGTTGCGCACCTGCTGGCGGGCGGCCCAGCCGTAGGCGACGAAGAACAGGAGCGCGAACGCGTACCACTGCAGGGAGTAGGACAGATGCGGTCCCGAGTCGGTCTCGGGCTCCGGCGCGGGCGCCGGGGCGTTCGCGGGTGCCGGGTCCTCGGCGAACACCTCGCCGTAGGCCTCCGTGCCGACCGGCTGGTCGAGCTGCTCGGCCAGCAGGGGGAGCTCGATCGAGGCGATCTGCCCCTCGGGGGCCCCGCGGTCGACGGAGGGCTCCCCGGGCTGCAGGCGCGCGGTGACGGTGACCGTGCCCGCCGGCGGGGCGGGGACCTCGTCGGGCATCCCGTCCGCCGCGGAGCCCGTCGGCACCCAGCCGCGGTCGAGGACCACCAGGGCCCCGTCCTGCGTGCGGAAGGGCACGAGCACCTCGTAGCCCACCCGCCCGTCCTGGGGCCGGTTGCGGACCAGCACCTGGTCCTCGGGCCGGTACTGCCCGGTCAGCCGCACCGGATGCCAGACGAGGCGCTCGTCGAGGTCGGCGAACTGCCTCACGGCCTCGGGACCCGTCAGGGGCTCCGCGTGGTAGTTCTCGGTGATCGCGGAGTTCTCGCCGACCAGGTGGTCGTTGCGGTCCATCTGCCACCCGCCCAGGTACACGGCCAGCGCGGCGGCGGCGCACACGACGAGGAACCAGCCGATCCACGTCCCGCTGAGCAGGAAGCGGTAGGTCCTCATCCCGCCGGCTCCTCCGTGGGATCGCCCAGGGGGACGGTGTCCTTCCAGAAGCCCCGGGCGCCCAGGAACTGTTCGAGGTGCTCCCGGTGATCGGGGCAGGCGAGCCAGATCTTGCGGCGTTCGGGCGCGTGGATGCGCGGGTTGTTCCAGCGGATCTGCCAGACCGCGCCGGCACGGCACCCCTTGCGGGAGCACTGCGGGGCGTCGGGTCCGGCCGGGGGAGTGCCGGACCCTCGCGGGGACAGCGATCCGAGCAGGTCGAACTCCACGGCGGTCGTGCTCCTCAGGGTGTGCGGTCGGGGCGGTGCGCTCGGGGGCGGGCCGGGCCGGCGCCCCCGGGGTCGGGCGGGCCGTCCCCGACCCTAGCCGAGGAATCCGAGGGCCCGCTGGGAGCCTCCGCGCCGGCGGGGGCCGGACGCCCGGGCCCGATCTCGCCGTGGCCGGACGTGAACTCGCCCTCCAGCACGACGTCCTCCACGGGGGCACCGGTGCGCGGGTCGCCGTCCGGGCGGGCCTCCAGGGCGGGAGCGGCCGGTGCTTCGTAGTAGCGGGTCGTGCGCGCGGAACGGTCGGCGCCGCTGTTGGCGAGCATGACGGCCATCCAGGGCAGGATGGCGACGCCCAGGAGCGCCACGGCGCGGACGTAGATGTTGTCGACGACGACGAACACCAGCAGGCACACGACCCGCAGGCCCATCTGGAGGCTGTACACCTTCATCCGGTGCACCATGTCCTTGGTGTGCGGCTCCGGTGTGGCGGTGATGGAGTGGACGTCGTCCGGACCGGCGGCTTCGTCGGTCGTCAGATAGCGGTTGCTCATGGTCCTCCCAACATGGACCCCATTGTCCCACTCGGGGCCGACATCCACGAGGCACCTCGGGGGACTCGCTCCGGGCCGCGGGGGCCGGCGGGCCCGCAGCCGCGCCGGGGCCGGACGTGCCGGGCGCCGTCCGGTCGGGCCGCCCGATCGGTACGATGGGGGAGATCTCCCACGGGCACGCCTCCAGCGCGGACGGCGCTGCCCGGCGACCGACGACCGAAAGGCCCCCTTCCCATGGCAGACGAGCAGCGCAGCCCGGCCCCCCGCACCGTCCTCGTGACCGGTGGCAACCGGGGCATCGGCCGGGCCATCGCACAGGCCTTCCTGGACAACGGCGACAACGTGGCGGTCACCTACCGTTCGGGCGAGGCGCCCGAGGGGTTCTTCGGGGTCCGCGCGGACGTCACCGACGCCGCCTCCATCGACGCCGCCTACAAGGCGGTGGAGGCGGAGTTCGGCCCCGTCGAGGTGGTCGTGGCCAACGCGGGCATCACCCGCGACACGCTCCTGCTGCGCATGAAGGAGCAGGACTTCCAGGACGTCGTGGACACCAACCTCACCGGCGCGTTCCGCGTGGTGCAGCGCGCGGCGAAGGGCTTCATGCGGCTCAAGCGCGGACGCGTGGTGCTCATCTCCTCCGTGGTCGGGCTCTACGGCTCGCCCGGTCAGGTCAACTACGCCGCGTCCAAGGCCGGGCTGGTCGGCATGGCCCGCTCGATCACCCGTGAGCTGGGCGGGCGGAACGTCACCGCCAACGTCGTCGCGCCCGGGTTCATCAACACCGAGATGACCGCGGCGCTGCCGGAGGACACCCAGAAGGACTACATCGACTCCATCCCCGCCGGCCGGTTCGCCGAGGCGGAGGAGGTCGCCGCCGTCGTGCGCTGGATCGCCTCCGACGAGGCCAAGTACATCTCCGGCGCCGTCATCCCCGTGGACGGCGGCCTGGGCATGGGCCACTGAGCCCGGCCACCCACGATCCCCGCACGTTCCACCGAAGGAGCACCATGAGTTCACTTGCAGGCAAGACCGCGGTCGTCACCGGGTCCTCGCGCGGCGTCGGCGCCGACACCGCCAAGCTGCTGGCGGAGGCGGGCGCCGACGTCGTCGTCAACTACCGCCAGAAGGCCCCGCGCGCCAACAAGGTCGTCAAGGAGATCGAGGCGGCCGGAGGCCGGGCCATCGCCGTGCAGGCGGACATGACCGACCCCGCGGACGTCCGCAACCTCTTTGCCCAGGCCGTCGAGACCTTCGGCGGGGTCGACGTGCTCGTCCTCAACGCCTCCGGCGGCATGGAGACGGGCCTGGGCGAGGACTACGCCCTCAAGCTCAACCGCGACGCGCAGAACGACACCCTCACGGCGGCGCTCGAGCACCTGCCGGAGGGCGGGCGCGTCGTGTTCGTCACGAGCCACCAGGCCCACTTCATCAACGACGTCGAGACCATGCCCGAGTACGTGGAGGTCGCGAAGTCCAAGCGCGCCGGGGAGGACACCCTCACGGCGCGCATCCCGGAGCTGACCGAGAAGGGCATCACCTTCGTGGTGGTCTCCGGGGACATGATCGAGGGCACCGTGACCGCGACCCTGCTCGACCGGGCCCGCCCCGGCGCGCTCGAGGCCCGCCGTGAGGCCGCGGGCAAGCTGTACTCGGTGCACGAGTTCGCCGAGGAGATCGCCAGGATGGTCACCGCGGACGTCCCGACCGGGCACGTGGAGCTCGTGGGCGGGGCCGACGACTTCCTCGCCCAGGCGGGCCACCAGTAGGCTCCGGGCAGGATCCCCGGCGGGTCGCCGACAGCACTGTCCGAGGCGGGTGGCACGCCGGGACGACGCCCCGGGACAGCGGGGCCCGGTCATGCCACGAGGGCGTCGAGGCACAGGGGCGCACGCCCCGGAACGGGGTGAGGTCATGAGAAGGCCGCTCATCGAGGTCGAGGGCCTGACCAAGGTGTACCGAACGCGGTCCCGGACCGTGCACGCGCTGGCGGGACTCGACCTCACCGTGCCCGAGGGCGTCGTCAAGGGACTGCTCGGCCCCAACGGTGCGGGCAAGACCACCGTCGTCAAGGTGCTCACGACCCTCATCACTCCCGACGCCGGTACGGCCCGCATCGACGGGGTGGACGTGCTCGCCGACCCGGCGAGGATCCGCCGCATGATCGGCGCCTCCGGACAGTACGCGGCGGTCGACGAGAACCTCACCGGAGCCGAGAACCTCCGGATGATCGGCAAGCTCTATCACCTGGGCGGGGCCGCAGCTCGGCGGCGGGCCGCCGAGCTGCTCGAGCTGTTCGGTCTCGTTCAGGCCGGCAACCGCCCGGTCAAGGGATACTCCGGCGGCATGCGGCGCCGTCTGGACCTCGCCGGCGCCCTGGTGACCCGGCCCCGCGTCCTCTTCCTCGACGAGCCCACCACGGGACTGGACCCGCGCAGTCGCATCGACCTGTGGGACGTCATCCGGAATCTGGTCTCGGACGGGACCACTGTCCTGCTGACCACCCAGTACCTCGAGGAGGCCGACCAGCTGGCCGACGAGATCTCCGTCGTCGACGGCGGGCGGGTCATTGCCGCCGGCTCCCCCGACGAGCTGAAGTCCCAGGTGGGCGGACACCGCATCGTCGTCGTCGTGCAGGACCGGGCCGACATCGGCCGTGCCACCGCCATCCTCGCCCGGCACGGGGAAGGGGCCCCCGCGGTGGGCGAGCAGGGTCGCGAGCTGCAGGTCGCGGTGCGGCACGGCCCCGCGGCGCTCCAGCGCGTGCTCGCAGACCTCGACGCGGCGGGTATCCGGCTGCACGACGCCGGGATGCGCCGTCCCACCCTCGACGACGTGTTCCTCTCTGTCACCGGGCACACGGCCGCTCCAGGCCCGCCCACCGGCGACAGATCGGCCGGTGTTGCCCCGGCATCCACCGCAGGGAGGCCCGGACGATGAGCGCACGAGCCCTGCCGGCGGCCTCGAGCCCGCCCGCCTCCCTCGCGACCTGGGCCTCGGACGGATGGACCGTGACCCAGCGCAACCTCATCAAGCTGCGGCGCTCACCCGACATGATGGTCTTCGCGGTCCTGCAGCCGATCATGTTCGTGCTGTTGTTCAGCCAGGTCTACGCCGGGTCGATCCAGGTGCAGGGCACCGACTACACCGACTACCTGATGGCCGGGATCTTCGGACAGACCGTGCTCTTCGGCTCCACGTTCTCGGGCGCCGGGATGGCGCAGGACCTCAAGGAGGGGATCGTCGACCGGTTCCGGACCCTGCCCATGAACCCCTCCGCCGTCCTGATCGGGCGCACGAACAGCGATCTGGTGCTCAACGCCGTGTCGATGACGATCATGATCGGCACGGGTGTCGCGGTCGGCTGGCGGTTCACGACGTCGTTCGGCTCGTTCCTGGCCGGCCTCGGGCTGCTGTTGCTGTTCAGCTACGCCTTCAGCTGGGTCATGGCGCTGGTGGGCATGAGCGTGCGGAGCGCGGAGACGGTCAACAACGCGTCATTCGTCATCCTGTTCCCGCTGACGTTCATCTCCAACGCCTTCGTCCAGCCCCAGAACATGCCCGGCCCGCTCGAAACCTTCGCGAACTGGAACCCGGTCTCAGCGCTCGTGCACGCCGCACGCGAGTTGTTCGGCAACACGGGTTCCGCGCCGGTGCCGGACGTGTGGCCCATGCAGCACCCGGTGCTGACCGTGGTGCTCGGCAGCCTGCTGATGCTGGTGGTCTTCGTGCCGCTGTGCCTGCGCAAGTTCGCCACGGTCAGCTCGCGTTGACCGTGCCGTGACACAACCGAGTCCGCATCGTGACGAGCGGCGGCCACTGCGGTGCTAGGCATGGAACAGACGGCCCGGTGCCGTCCGTCCGGACAGGGAACCGTTCCCGGTGCGCCGGCACGCAGGGAGGAGCACCCATGACCGCCCGACCCACAGGACACCTCGAGTCCGGCGCCCACCTCGTCCTCACCCGGACCTTCCGAACCTCGGTCCACGACCTGTGGGCTGCCGTCACCGAGACGGAGCGGCTGGCCCGATGGATCGGCACGTGGACCGGTGACCCCTCCTCCGGCCGGGTCGAGTTCCTGATGACCGCGGAGAACTCGGACCGGCCGGAACCGGTGATCATCCGCCGGTGCATCCCGCCGCACCGCCTCGGGGTCACCCTCGGGACGACGGCGGACTCCTGGCGGGTGGACCTGGACCTCGACGACGACGACGGGACGTCGCTGCTGCGCCTGACCCACCGGTACCCGGACCCCGCCGAGCTGGAGTCGGTCGGTCCGGGCTGGGAGTACTACCTGGACCGGCTCGTCGCCGCCGAGACCGGCGGGGACCCGGACGCCGTGGACTTCGCCCGCGACTACCACCCGGCCATGTCCGGGTACTACCGGGAGCTCGCCGGACAGCTGCGGCCGCCCGGCTGAGCCCGTCCCGCCGAGCTCGTGCGGTGTCAGCCGCGGGCGGTGCGGTCGCGGTCCACGGTGAAGCGCAGCGCGGTGAGCTGCCCGCTCTCGCCGACCGAGGTGCGCCGCAGCCAGATGGTCGTGCCGCCCGGGTGGTGGTGGAACCGGACGCCGTCGCCGAGCAGGACCGGGGTGACGTGCACCAGGATCTCGTCGACCAGGCCCGCCGCCAGGCACTGCCGGGCCACGGTCGGTCCGAGCACCCCGACGTCGAGCTCCCCGGCTGCTTCCCGCGCGATCGCGACGGCCTCCTCGATCCCCGTGCTGAGGTACCGGCCGGTGACGCCCTTCACGACGGGTGGATCCGCCGGCGGGTCGTGGCGCAGGACGAAGAACGGGCCGCGGAAGGCCCCGCCGTAGAAGCCGGGCCGGTTCCGGTCCTCCACGTCCATGGTGCGGCGTCCGACCAGCAGCGCTCCGGTGCCGCGGACCACCTCGTCGATGGTCTCGTCCGGTCCCGCCTCGGCCTCGAAGGCCCACCGCATGTCGTCGTGCGGCCCCGCGACGAATCCGTCGAGGCTCATCTGGACGTGCCAGCGCACGATGCCCATGATCGATCCCTCCGTGCGGCGCGGGGGCTCACGTCGGGTCCGGGCTCGCGATCTGGATGAGGTTGCCGCACGTGTCGTCGAACACCGCGGTGGTGTACCCGCCGGCGCTGGCGGGCTCGCTGACGAAGTGCACGCCGCGGTGCACGAGCCGCTCGTGCTCGGCCCGCACGTCCGGCACGCCGAAGCTGGTGAAGGGGATGCCGTCGGCCACGAGCGCCGCCTTGAAGGGGCCGACAGCGGGGTGGTCGGAGGGCTCCAGGACGAGCTCGACGCCCTCGGGGGCCTGGGGGGAGACGAGGGTCAGCCAGCGGGCGCCACCGGCGGGGACGTCGTGCTTGACCATGAACCCCAGTTTGCCGGTGTAGAAGAGCAGCGCCTGCTGCTGGTCGTCGACGAAGACGCTGGTGTGGGTGATCCTCATGGGACTGTCCTCCTCGGGACGCGTGCGGGTGGGTCTAGGTCTCGTCGTCGATGCTGACCATCCACTGGATCCCGAAGCGGTCCGTGCACATGCCGAAGAGCCCGCCCCACGGGGCCCGGTCCAGGGGCATGGTGGTGCTCCCGCGCTCGGAGAGGTCGTCCCAGTGGCGGCGCAGGGCGGCGGCGTCGTCGCCGCTGATGGAGATCGAGATGTTGTCGCCGGGGGTCAGGCCCATGCTGTCGGGCGTGTCGGAGGCCATGAGCACCATCCCGGCGTCGGTGGTGAGCATGGCGTGCATGACCTTGTCGGCCTCCGCGGGGTCCTCGCTCGCCCCGAACTCGGAGAAGCGGGTGACGGTCAGGTCGCCCCCGAACACGGAGCGGTAGAAGGTCATGGCCTCCTCGGCCGTGTCCCGGAACGTGAGGTACGGATTGAGCTGGATGGACACGATGGGACCTCTCCGTCGGACGGTTCGCTGTCCCCATCATCGCGCCACGGCGGTCACGGCGGAAGGGACCCTGGGCACCGGCCGGCGGCCTGCGTAACCTGGGGCGCATGAGCAGGACGCAGTACTACGTCGCGGCCAGCGCCGACGGGTACATCGCAGACCGGGACAACCACCTCGACTGGCTGCTGCAGTACGGCTTCGAGGCGTACCAGGAGCACTACGACGCCTTCCTGGCCGAGGTGGGGGCGCTCGCGATGGGGGCCCGGACCTACGAGTTCCTCCTCGAGCAGGGCGCCTGGGCCTACGGCGGCCTCCCGGCGTGGGTGTTCACGCACCGGGACCTGCCGCCCGCGGAGGGCGCGGACGTGCGCTTCGTCCGCGGCCCCGTGGCCCGGCACGCGCAGGACGTGATCGCGTCAGGGGGCGGCCGGAACCTCTGGGTGGTCGGCGGCGGGGTCCTCGCGGCTCAGTTCGCGGACGAGGGCCTGCTGGACGAGCTCTGGCTGACCTCCATGCCGGTGGTGCTCGGCGGGGGACACCCCGTCCTGCCGACCGCCAGGCCCGTGGACCTCCGGCTGCAGAGCACCACGCACTTCGAGGGCGGTGCCGTGGAGCTGCGCTATGCCCTGCACGGCCCAGAGCACCCGGGCTGGGAGGCCTGACCGGCCTCCGCGGCGGCCCGGCGACGCGTGCGCGGGGCAGGTCCCGGGATCGCCGGGACGGGAACCGTCGCGACGGTCCGCGGGCTCAATCGCCTCCCACCGTGACCCCCGAGGTGAGCGGTGAGAACTGTGCCGCCCAGGGGAACACGACCTCGAGGAGCAGGCCGGCCACGGCGAGGAGAAGGACGAGGGCGGTCAGGACCCGCGCCCACAACGGGCCCGGCAGATGACGGAAGATCCATGCGTACAGGACGATCAGCTCCTCGGGCCGCCGGGGAAGAACGCGTCGGCGGCCTCGGCGGGTGGCCCCGCGGCGGCCGGGCGCCAGGTGTCCAGGACAGCGTGGACGACGTAGCGCTCGGTGTTCCCGTAGCGGGGGTGGCAGGTGGTCAGGGTGAGCAGCCTTTCCGTGGGGCGGGCCCCCGGGTCGGCCGGGACCGCGGCGACGACGCGGGTCTCCGTAGGTGCGACGATCTCGTGGGATCGCACCGTGTAGGTGTAATAGCCCTCACCGGTGCGGACGTAGATCCTGTCCCCGGGAACCAGCGTGTGGACGAGGTCCAGGACCTTGCCGTTCGTCTGCCGGTGCCCGGCCAGGGCGAAGTTGCCGACGTCCCCGGGCATCGCAGAGTGCTCGTAGTGACCCAGTCCCAGGGCGTCGAGCACGTCGGTCCCGGTGCCCTCGACAACCGGCCGGAGGTAGTCGTCGCCGAAGCGGGGAATGTGGACCACGCCGATGGCTTCTCCGTACCCGGGCGGGCTGCCGACCGCCGGGGGACCGGTCTTCTGGACACCGTCCTGCGGGACGACGGGTCCACCGAGATCCCCCTGGATGGCGGCGGCGGCGCGGGCGTGGGAGCCCTGGGCCTCGAGGTTCGTCCACCACAGCTGCCAGGCCACGAACAGGAGCAGGACGGCGCCCGCCGTCAGCAGCAACTCCCCGACGACCTGCAGACCCGTGGGACGGGTGTGGTGCCGTGGCGGATCGCCGGCCCGGCGAGAACCGCCGGGTGCGTGACCTGTGGTCGTGGGCATCGCGTCTCCGGTGGGGGATTCGGACGGCGGGTAGCGTTCTGCAGCGTGCTGGGGGGTGCAGGCCGTCTGCCCGCAGATGCTACTCCTGGGAGGCCGGTCCGGCTCAGCAACGACCCCGGACGTCTTGCGATCCCGTAATGAGTGTCGATAGCAAATTGATGACGGTAGAGTGCGCGACGAGGCCCGGAGCCACCTGTCGGCGCGGCGTCGGCGGCGGACCACGCGGAACCGACGGACGGGGGAGCGCAGGCCGACGCGGCCGCGAACACCCCCACGGTGCGGGTCATGCAGGCCCAGGTGGAGCTGTGGAACGACATCAGGGTGCTCGGTGAGGGCTTCGAGCCCGGCACGCCGCTCGCTGTCGTCATCGGGGACGACGGAGTCGGACTGGAGATCACCATCGATGTGGACGAGAACGGCCGGTTCGACAAGTGGCTGCCGACAAGTGGCCTGCAGCCGGGATACCACGCTGTGCACTTCACGGATCGCGCGTCCGGAGCGTCCTGGTCCGCCGACGTCCTGCTCTACAACGCCCTGAGGGCGCGGGTGGTCACGGAGGTCCCGTGGGTGGACCAGCCCGTGACGGTGGAGGGCTCCGCGTCCTTCGCAGGACACGAGGTCACCGTCACCCTGCGGGGGACGGACACCACCGTGTCCACGACCGCCGCCGCGGACGGAACGTTCTCGGTGCAGCTGCCGACCACCGGCCTGGTGCCCGGGACCTACGTCTTCGACGTGGTCGACCGGATGACCGGCAACAGCGTGGTGAACAACTTCGTGCTCACGGCCGGGGAACCGCAGCACACGGATGGTCGGGTGACCGTGGTGCCTGGCAATCCCGGCTCCGGAGAGCCGGTCACCGTGAGCGGCACGGGCTTCGAGCCGCACCGAGAGATGACCCTGATGGCCTGGGGCCTGCACAACACCGCGGTGGAAACCGTCCTGGTGGGGGCGGACGGCACCTTCTCCGTGACACTGCCGACCGGCCACCTGTACCCGGGCGCCGGATACTACCTGATCGTGACGGACACGGTCTCCGGACAGGAGTTCCTGGTCTTGTTCTCAGTCCCGGCCTATCTGTCCGTCGCCGTGACCACGCCCGTCCCCCGGGTGGGCGAGTCGCTCTCCGTCGAGGGCACGGGCAGCCCCTGGGGCGTCACGGTCACCGTCCGCGGTACGGGGAGGTCCTACCAGCCGGACCTGGACGAGGACGGGACGTACTGGGTGGACGTGTCGACCGAGGGGCTCGCCCCTGGCGAGCACACCGTGGCGGCCGCCGAGGGCGTCGACCCGAACGGAGGACTCGGCACGCCGTCCGGTCCGGCGCCGACGTCGCCCGCGCCCACCCCGGCGGTCCCAGAGCCGGAGGAGCCGACGCTGGAGGCCCCGGCATCCCAGGCGCCGCAACGCCCGGGAAATTCCGGCGCCCTCCCCGAATCGGCGGTCGCCGACGGCGCGCGCTTGCCACCGGCGCAGCCAAGGTCACCGGCCGCAGCGGCCGCAGGCCCACCCGCCCCCGCAGCCCACGGCCGGGCCGCGGCGGCTGCCGCTCCGCCGGGTCCGGCCGGTGACCTCCCACGAACGGGTGCCGGGATCGCTCACGACGCGGCCGTAGCACTGTCGCTGATGCTCGCCGGTGCCGGGGCACTGGGCCTCGCGCGCCGCAGACGCATCGATCGCTGAGTCCGGCAGCAGTCCTTGCCGGGCGGTCGCCGGACCCGTGCGGACTCGGCGGTCAGGACCATGCCGTCATCAGCCGTTCCTGCGCCGGTGACCCTTCCAGAGAGCGGCACATCCCAGAAGCATCAGTACCAGTCCCGCTGCCACCGGCAGAGAGACGTTGACTCCCGTCAGGGCGAGGACGTCACCGGAGCCGGGATGGTTCCGCGAGAGTCGTTCGACATCGTGGCTGGGCCACGCTTCCGTCATGCCCTCGGAGCGCAGCAGATCTGGCTCCCGAGGAGGAACATCCGGGAACCGTGCAGCCGGCGAGAGAGCACCCCCGGGGGGATGCCCAGACTCCAGCAATGCGAATCCGCCCTGCGACGGTTCGGGCTTCGACGGTTCCGGTGAAGCCTCGGGCTTGGGCTCGGGGGACGGTTCCGGTGTCGGCTCAAACGTGGGCTCGGGTGAGGGCTCTGGTTCGGGTGACGGTTCCGGTGAAGCCTCGGGCGTGGGCTCGGGCTCGGGTGACGGTTCCGGTGAAGCCTCGGCCGAGGGCTCGGGCTCCGGTGTCGGCTCAGGCGTGGGTTCGGGCGACGGTTCCGGTGTCGGCTCGGGCGTGGGCTCCGGGGAAGCCTCGGTCGTGGGCTCAGGCGTGGGCTCGGGTGAAGCCTCGGTCGTGGGCTCGGGCTCCGGTGTCGGCTCGGGCGTGGGCTCCGGGGAAGCCTCGGTCGTGGGCTCAGGCGTGGGCTCGGGTGAAGCCTCGGTCGTGGGCTCGGGCTCCGGTGTCGGCTCAGGCGTGGGCTCGGGTGACGGTTCCGGTGTCGGCTCGGGCGTGGGCTCTGGGGAAGCCTCGGTCGTGGGCTCGGGCGACGGTTCCGGGGAAGCCTCGGTCGTGGGCTCGGGCGACGGTTCCGGTGAAGCGTCGGCCGAGGGCTCGGGCTCCGGTGTCGGGGCGGGCGTGGGTTCGGGCGAGGGTTCCGGTGTCGGGGCGGGCGAGGGCTCCGGACTCGGCTCGGGGGACGGTTCCGGTGAAGCCTCGGCCGAGGGCTCGGGCTCAGGCGAGGGCTCGGGCTGCGGTGTCGGCTCAGGCGTGGGCTCCGGTGAAGCCTCGGTCGTGGGCTCAGGCGTGGGCTCCGGTGAAGCCTCGGTCGTGGGCTCAGGCGTGGGCTCCGGTGAAGCCTCGGTCGTGGGCTCAGGCGTGGGCTCCGGTGAAGCCTCGGCCGAGGGCTCGGGCTCCGGTGTCGGGGCGGGCGAGGGTTCCGGTGTCGGTTCGGGCGTGGGGTCCGGTGTCGGCTCAGGGGTGGGTTCGGGCGTGGGGTCCGGTGTCGGCTCAGGGGTGGGTTCGGGCGTGGGGTCCGGTGTCGGCTCGAGCGTGGGGTCCGGCTCCGGCTCGGGGTCGGGCGGCAGGACGATCTCCTCGGAGACCCGAACCGTCGAGGACGCCAGGTGCACCAGCACGGCGTCCGCGTGTGGGAGCAGTGTGAGGGCAATGGCCCTGACCGTGAAGGAGTCCGGTCCGAGATCGCCCTCGGTCGGCTGCTCGTTCACCACAACCTCCAGCAGGGTGTCCAGAACGGTTGTCACAGCGGGGGCCAGCAGAACGTACGTCTCATCGGCGAGTTCCCCGATGCCGCCGGGAATGCCGGAGGACGTGTCGGACAGGAGACCGCTTGCCACGACGGAGAGCGGGGTCACCACCTGTTCCGTCACAGCGCGGACGAGTTCGTCCGCGTCGACGACACCGAGCAGCGCCGCGTTGGCTTCGACCACCGGTGGCTGACCGGAAGTGCCGGCCAGGTCGCCCAGGGTGCCCCGAACCGTCACGGTGCCGCCGACCAGGGGCAGATTCAGTGGGGCAATGCGGGCCCGGACGCCGAAGCTGATCTGGAAGGGCGCCTGGTTCAGGGTCTCCGACAACGGGACGGAGACGGTCTGCAGGGCCTCGGCGAGCGCAGTCTCGATGACCAGTATCGCCTCGGCGGTGAGGAGTTCGGTGTTCGGGGGCAGGTCGTTGATGCTCCGCCCATGGACGCGCTGTGCCAATCGGTCGAGATCGATGCTGATGCCGCCGTCGGCCAACGAGACGGATACCACGTGATCGGGGTCCTGGAGCGGTTCGTCCAGAAGGGCCTGTGAGATCTCGCCGAGGGCTGTGCCCAGGCCGGGAGTGGAGACCGAGACGCCGTCCACCCGTGCATCGACCAGTCCGAGGGCCGTGAGGTCCAGCTCCTGGGTCTCGACCTGAGAGCGCAGGCTCTGCTGGATCAACGTCTCCGCGTCGCCGATCGAGCGGGTCACGTCCGCTCCGAGCACCTGGATCGCCGGGCTGCTCAGGAGCAGACGACCACCCGCCACGTGGTAGTCCGAGGTCGGACCGTCGGGGCTGCTCCGGCGTGCCGAGGAGGCGAGCACCCCGAGATCCAGACGCGCTCCGTCGACGAGACTCTCGATCTCCAGGTCGCTCAGGAGCGGTGACAGATCGACCGAGGCATACGGGGAGTCGTACGGGTCGGAGCCGCTCGTGTCCAGGTCGATGCTGCCGTCGTCGCCCACCGAACCGGCGCCGGCGGCCGCGTTCCGGGCGTCCGGGGCGGAGGCGAACGCCTGGAGGACCCCGGCCTCACCCCATGTCAGGATGCCGGGTCGATCGGGCGATCCCAGGAGCGGGACTCCGGCCCGGACCTCCACGTCGACGGACTCGAGGACCTCGATCCCCGAGGTGGACGCCGGTTCCCCGGCGTCGCTCGGATACCCCTGGGCGGCGGAGATCGCCCGGAGCAGGCTCGTGTCCGAACGGAAGAGGCTGGAGTCGACGAGCCGGGCCAGCGCGGCAGATCGGTCCTCGGGCTCCAGGGCCACGGCACTGTTCGCGGTGAGCACAGCGAACACAACCGCCGCTGCGGCGACGAGTCGCCACCGCTGTGGTCGGCCCACGGGCGCCCCTGGAATTGGGAGCGTTTGCATGCTGCAACTTTCGGAGGGTTCCGAGGACGACCCCACGTCCTCGGCGGAATACGGAGCGTGGCCCGGTGGGAGGGCTCCAGGTGGGAGCCTGGAATTGATGTGGCCGACGCGTGGAACCGACCCTACCGCCGGGTATTTGCGTTCGAGAAGGGAATTCGGCCCGTGTGGGCCTCAGTGTGGACGTGGCGTCGGCGCATGTCAGACGCATTGTGGGTCGTTGTGAGGACGGTCGGGGTCATCTGCCGAAACTGCCCGCCCCGTCGTGCGGTCGGACACGCACGGTTCGGTAATCCTGGGGTCAGCCTCCGGCCGACGCCGGACCGTAGCGGTGCTCGGGGCGGCCCGTGCTCCCGTAGCGCAGCTGGATCTCGACCGACCCGTCCTCGGCGAGCGCGGAGAGGTACCGCTGGGCGGTCGCCCGCGAGATCCCGACCTTCCGGGCGATCTCCGCCGCCGAGAGCGCGTTCCCCGGCTCGAGGGCGCCCAGCACGGAGGTCTCGGTCGCCGAGCGGGCGCGCTCGCCGGGGGCCGCCTCGCCGGGGTGCAGGGCGTGCAGGGCCCTGTCCACGCCCTCCTGGGTCAGGCCGTCCCGGTCGGCGAGCAGCCGCCGGTACCGGGCGTAGGCGCGCAGCGTGCGGGCCAGCCGCTCCCCGGTGAAGGGCTTGATGAGGTAGCCCAGCGCCCCGCGGCGGACCGCGGCGCGCACGGAGGCGGCGTCCGCGGCGGCGGTGAGCATGATGACGTCGACGTCGAGCGCACGGAGCAGGTCCAGCCCCAGCGCGTCGGGCAGGTAGACGTCGAGGAGCACGAGGTCCGGCTGGTGGGCGTGGACCGTGCGCATCGCCTGCTCCGCCGTGCCCACGGGGGTCAGGGCCGTGAACCCGGGCACGGCGTTGACGTAGCCGGCGTGCAGCCGCCCCACATGGAAGTCGTCGTCGACCACGAGGACCACCAGGTCGTCGCTCATCCCGCTCCTCCCGCTCGCTTCGCGCCGGCGCCGCCCTGCGCCTCCGTGCCGGGGGCGGGGGCACGGACCACGGTACCGGGGAGGCGAGCGCAGAAGACCGCGCCAGGGCCCCCGGGTCGGCCCCGGTCCGCCACCCACACGTCCCCGCCGCGTCGCCGGGCGAGCTCTCGGCTC
Source organism: Kocuria rhizosphaerae (assembly GCF_044462265.1). Lineage (NCBI taxonomy): Bacteria > Bacillati > Actinomycetota > Actinomycetes > Micrococcales > Micrococcaceae > Kocuria > Kocuria rhizosphaerae. The sequence goes on along the minus strand of NZ_JBISWL010000132.1, from coordinate 5,294 downwards.
AGCGAGAGGCCGAAGCCCTGGCCGTGCGCCTCGGCACGCCCGGCGACCGCCGCACCGTCGTGGGCGACGCCGTCCCGGGGAGCGCCGTCCTGCGTCGGGCCGGGGCCCGAGGCCGTGGACCAGCCCTGGGCGAAGATCGGCTCGGTCTCCTCCAGGGGCAGGCCGTCGCCGGAGTCGGCGACGACGAGGTGCAGGGTCCCCTCCCCGCCGGACCAGTCGTCGAGCAGCTCGACCTCGACCCAGCGTTCGGCCGCCGAGCCCTGGACGGCGGCGCGGACGGCGTTGTCGACGAGGTTGCCGATCACTGTCGTGACGTCCTGGGGGTCGACGACCTGCCCGCGCACCAGCGTCTCGGCCCCGATCCGCAGGCTCACCCCGCGCTCGGCGGCCTCGACGCTCTTGGCGCCCAGGAACGCCTGCAGGTAGGGGTCCCGCAGCAGCTCGGCCTGCTCGGCGGGGTAGGTCAGGGGGCCGGTCTCGGTCACCTCGGCGACGTACCGGCGGGCCTCCTCGACCTCCCCGATGCCGAGCAGGCCCGAGATCGTGTGGAGCCGGTTGGCGAACTCGTGGCGCTGGGCGCGCAGCGCGGTGCTGAGCGCCCCCACGGCGTCGAGCTGGCGGGTCAGGGACTGCAGCTCCGTGCGGTCGCGGACGAGGACCACCCAGCCCAGCTCGGGAAGACCCGTTCCCGCCGGGCGCACGGCCCGCGCGGAGAGGATCAGCACGTGGGGCCCCACGACCTGCTCGACGGCGGGGGAGGCCGGGGTCGCCGCGGCGAGCAGGGCGGGGACGCAGTCCGGCAGACCGGCCGTCTCCAGGGGCAGCCCCACGAGCCGGGTGGGCTCCGCGACGCCGAGCAGCCGCCCGGCCTCCCGGTTGAACACGGTGATGCGGTGCTGCGCCGAGACGCCGATGACCCCCTCGTCCACGCCGCGCAGCACGGCCTCCTGGTCCTGGACCAGCGCGGTGATCTCCTCGGGCTCGAGCCCGAGGGTCAGGCGCTTGAGCCGGCGGGCGATCGCGGTGGAGGCCGCGGCCCCGAGGCCCAGCGCACCGACCGCGGTCGCGGCCACCGGGGTGATGTCCGACCGGAGGGTGGAGAGCACGTCCTCCCGGGAGATGCCCACGCTCACGGCGCCCACCACGGTGGTGTCCGAGCCCGGGGCGTGGACGGGCACCTTGGCGCGTGCGGAGTGCCCCAGGGTGCCGCGCTCCTGGCTGGTCACCTCGTGCCCGGCGAGCGCCTCGCTGGGGTCCGTGCTGACGCGCTCGCCGAGCAGCGCGGGGTTCGGGTGCGACAGGCGAAGACCCTCGTCGTCGGTGACCACGACGAACAGGGCCTCCGTGCGGGCCCGCACTTCCTCGGCCGAGGACTGCAGGGGGCCGCCGGCCAGCACGCCCGGGGCCAGTTCGTCCGGGCCGGCGTCGGCCAGATCGGCGACGGCGGCGCGCACGTCGTCCGTGGCGGCGACCGACCGCGCGATGGCCAGGGCCTGGTGCTCGGCGTCGCGGCCCAGCCGCTCGTAGGTCAGCCACCCGTAGACCCCACCGCACAGGGCGACCACGAGGGCGACCACGGCCAGGTGCAGGAGCATCATCCGGGTCAGGAAGCCGGGCCGCTGCGGCCGGGCCACGGGAGACGTCACGGTTCCTCCTCCGGCCGGGTGGTGGGTCTCACGGCGCCGCGGGCCGGCTCACAGGTCGGCGAAGAAGCGGACCGCGTCCAGGTTCGGGAGGTTGACCTGGGCGTCGGCGGCGGCGCGCAGGGCGGGCTTGCCGTTGTAGGCGACGCCGAGGCCGGCCGCGGTGAGCATGTCGATGTCGTTGGCGCCGTCGCCGACCGCGATCACGTCCTCGGGGGCCACCCCGAGCTCCTCGGCCCACGTGCGCAGGCACCGCTGCTTGACGGTGCGGTCCACGACCTCGCCGACCACCTTGCCGGTGAGCTTGCCGTCCTCGATCTCGAGCGTGTTGGCGGTGTGCCGCGTGAGGCCCAGCTGCTCGGCGAGCGGCGTCAGGATGCCGAGGAACCCGCCCGAGACGGCCGCCACGGCGTGCCCCTCCCGCAGGAACGCCTTGACCAGCACGTCCGCACCGGGGGAGAGCCGCACGGCGGCGCGGACCTCGTCGACCACGGTGGCGGGCAGTCCGGCGAGGGTGGCGACGCGGGCGTGCAGGGACTCGGCGAAGTCCAGCTCCCCGCGCATCGCGGCCTCGGTGACGGCGGCGACCTCCGCCTCGACCCCGGCGTGGGCCGCGAGCATCTCCACGACCTCCTGCCGGATGAGGGTGGAGTCGACGTCCATGATCAGCAGCTTCTTGCGCTCCGGGTCGAACAGCCGGGTCGGGACCACGTTGACGTCCACACCCGGCAGGAGCTGGGTCAGGGGATCCGGTCGCAGCGCGGCGAGCAGCGCCGTCGCCTCGGAACCCTGGACGAAGGCGGTGAAGGCGTTGTAGCCGGGCACTCCCGAGTCGGGCCCCGCGGAGCCGGAGCCGGTGACCCGCACGGCGGAGAACCGCTCGACCTCGGCGCCGACGTCCTGCACGAGCGTGAGGATCCGCTCCCGGGCCTCGGGGTCGGGGTTCTGGGCGAACGCGATCACGGCGAGGTCGGTCGTCATGCCGCCAGTCTATCCGGGCGGGCCCACCGGACCCGCCCGGGCCGGGGACCGGGCCGGGCTTGGGGCCGACGGCCGTCCACGGTGTCCTAGAGTGGCGGGTATGACTGCTGTGGTGGAGATGGTGGACGTCAGCGTGGTCCGCGGACGGAAGACCCTGCTGGATTCCGTGGACTGGGTCGTCAACGAGGGCGAGCGCTGGGTCGTGCTCGGCCCCAACGGCGCCGGCAAGACCACGCTGCTCTCCATCGCCGCCGCACGCCTGCACCCCACGCGCGGCATGGTCGACATCCTGGACGAGATCCTCGGCGCGGTGGACGTCTTCGAGCTGCGGCCCCGGATCGGGCTCAGCTCCACCGTGCTCGCCGCGCAGATCCCGGCAGGGGAGACCGTGCTCAACTGCGTGGTCACCGCCGCCTACGGGGTCACCGGCCGGTGGATCGAGAGCTATGACGACGACGACGAGGCGCAGGCCCGGCGGCTCATGGACGCCTGGGGACTCGGCCACTTGGCCGAGCGGCGATTCGGGACCCTGTCCGAGGGCGAGCGCAAGCGCGTGCTCATCGCCCGCGCCCTGATGACCGACCCGGAGCTGCTGCTGCTGGACGAGCCGGCCGCCGGCCTGGACGTGGGCGGGCGCGAGGACCTCGTGGCGCGCCTGGACGAGCTGGCGCGGGACGGGGCGGCCCCGGCGATCGTCATGGTCACCCACCACCTCGAGGAGGTCCCGGACGCCTTCACCCACGCCCTGCTGCTGCGCGAGGGACGGGTGGTGGCCCGCGGGCCCGTGCGGGAGGTCATGACCCAGAGGAACCTCTCCGAGACCTTCGGCGTGCCCCTGAAGCTGGTGCAGGTCGGCAACCGCTACGCGGCCTTCGCCCGGCACTGACCGGCGGACCGCACCCGTGGACACCCTCGGCGACCTCGCCGCCGCCATGCCCTTCGAGCCCTGGCAGGCCGGACTCATCCTCCTCGCCGGCGTCTGGGCGGGGCTGATCAACACGATCGTGGGCTCGGGCACCCTCGTCACGTTCCCCGTGCTCGTGGCCATGGGCGTCCCGCCGGTGACCGCGACCATGTCCAACGCGATGGGGCTGATCGCCGGCAACCTCACGGGCGCCTGGCACTACCGCGCCGAGCTCAAGGGCGTGGAACGGACCCTGCTCAAGCTCGTGCCGTTCTCTGTGGTGGGCGGCGTGGGCGGCGCGGCCCTGCTGCTGCACCTGCCGGAGACCGTGTTCGGCTACGCGGCCCCGGTGCTCGTCGTCGTCTCCCTGCTCTTCGTGATCTTCCAGCCGCGGCTGCAGGCCCTGGTCCGGCGGCGCAAGCAGCAGCAGGCGGACGCCGCCGAGGCGGCCGCCCTGGCCCGCGGCGAGAGCCCCCGCCCCCTCGACCCGGACCGCACGTCCCAGCCGGCGTCCCTCTACGTCCTCGTGCTCCTGGCCGGCGTCTACGGCGGGTACTTCGTCGCCGCCCAGGGCGTCCTGCTGCTGGGCATCCTCGGCGTGTTCCTGCTGGCCTCCCTCCAGTCGGCCAACGCCGTGAAGGTGGTGCTCGTGGCCGTGGTCAACATCGTGGCCGCGGTCTCCTACATCCTGTTCGCGCCCGAGCGGATCGACTGGTGGGTCGTGCTGCTGATCGCGGTCAGCTCGAGCGCCGGGTCCTGGGCCGGCGCCAAGATCGGCCGCCGGCTCCCCCCGCCCGTCCTGCGCGCGGTCATCGTGGTGCTGGGCGTCGTCGCCCTCGTGAGCCTGGTCTCCCGGCTGGTCTGAGCGCCCTCGGACCCGCGTCCCCGGGGAGCTCGTCCGCCGGGCCCGGGTGCCAAGGGTGCCCGCCGTCGTCGGCTCCCCCGGGGCACGGCGAAGCCGTCATGACGGTCGGTCAGGGCAGGGCCAGGCGGAAGACCTTTGCCCAGGCCGAGCCCACCTGCTTGAGCAGCGGGCCGGTGGTGTAGGGCAGCCCGTACCGCTCGCAGATCTCCCGGACCGTCACGGCGACCTCCGCGTAGCGGTTCGAGGGCAGGTCCGGGAAGAGGTGGTGCTCGATCTGGAAGGAGAGGTTCCCGGTCATCAGGTGCATCAGCCGCGAGCCGGAGATGTTGGCGGAGCCGATCATCTGCCGCACGTACCAGTCGCCGCGGGTCTCGCCCTCGATCTGCTCCTCCGTGAACGTGTCCGCCCCGGCGGGGAAGTGTCCGCAGAAGATCACCGCGTGGGCCCACACATTGCGCACCGCGTTGGCGGTGGCCGCGGCGACCAGCGCCTGCTTCCCCGACCCGCTCAGGACCGCGGCGGCGACCGGGGTCGCGACGTAGTCCTTGGCGGCCTGCCTGGCGAACTTCACCCCCAGGGCCTTCAGCGACCGACGGTGCTCGGCCTTGGACTTGGTGCCTTCGCGCACCCGGTCCAGCTCGAGGTCGTAGAGGGCGATGCCCCACTCGAAGACCGGCGCCAGCAGGGCGTTGTAGAGGGGGTTGCCGAGGTTCTTGAGCCGCCACGGCTGGTCGGCGTCCATGCGCAGGATGGTGTACCCGACGTCGCGGTCCTTGCCGACCACGTTGGTCCAGGTGTGGTGCAGATCGTTGTGGGTGTGCTGCCACGCCTTGGACGGGGTCACGAAGTCCCACTCCCAGGTGGTGGAGTGGATGTCGGGGTCGCGCATCCAGTCCCACTG
>NZ_JBISWL010000131.1:0-49015 GCF_044462265.1 Kocuria rhizosphaerae | reverse complement strand
CCTCGCCGGTGTCCGGCGGGCCCGCCGGGGCCCCGCCGGACCGCGGCTCAGCGGCGGGTGACCACGTGGGCCATGTCGACGTCCTTGGTCTCCGGGGAGAACCAGAGCGCCACGAGGGTCAGCACCGCGCCGAAGGTCAGGTAGAGGCCCACGGAGCCCACGCCGTAGCCGGCGTTGAGGGAGACGGCGACGTAGGGCGTGATGGCCGCGCCGAGGATCGAGGCCACGTTGTACGCCACCCCGGAGCCGGTGTAGCGCACGTTGGTGGGGAACAGCTCGGGCAGGATCGCGGACATCGAGCCGAAGGTCAGGCCCATCAGGGTCATCCCGACCGCGAGGAAGAACAGGACGCGGACCGTGCTGACGTCCTCGCCGGTGCCGACCGCCGCCGGGTCCATGATGAGACCGAAGCTCAGCCCGAAGACCAGGATGGCCGAGGTGACGACCAGCTGCGAGCTGCGCCGGCCCCAGCGGTCGGCGACCCACCCGGAGACCGGGACCGTCGCGGCGAACAGCAGCACGGCGAGCAGCTGCAGCACGAGGAAGTCGCGGTAGGGGATGCCGAGGCCGCCGTTGTCGGGGCTGCCGATGCCGTAGGAGAGGATCCACGCGGTCATCAGGTAGAAGAGCATGTAGGTGGCCAGCATGATGAACGTGCCCTGGACGATCTGCAGCCACGAGGTCCGGAAGGCCTCGACGAGCGGGGTGCGGACCTTCTCGCCCTGGTCCAGGGCCTTCTGGAAGACGGGGGTCTCCTCGAGCTTGAACCGCACCCACAGGCCCACGACCACCATGACCACGGAGGCGAGGAACGGGATGCGCCAGCCCCACGTGAGGAACGGGTGGGCGGTGCCCTGCTCGGCGACCGAGACGAAGCCCATCACGAGGGTCAGGACCAGGAAGAAGCCGTTGGCGAGGATGAAGCCGAACGGGGCGCCGAGCTGCGGCCACATGGCGGCGCGCGCCCGCTTGCCCTCCTCGGCGTACTCGGTGGCCAGCAGCGCGGCCCCGGACCACTCGCCGCCGAGGCCGAGGCCCTGGCAGAAGCGGAGGATCGTCAGGACGAGCGGGGCCCAGATGCCGATCGAGTAGTAGGTCGGCAGGAGGCCGATGAGGAAGGTGGCGACGCCCATCGTGAGCAGGGCGCCGATGAGGGTGGCCTTGCGGCCGATGCGGTCGCCGAAGTGACCGAAGATCACGGAGCCGATCGGGCGGGCGACGAAGGCCGCGGCGAACGTGGCCATGGAGGCGAGCAGCTTGGCGGTCTCGTCCTGGCCGGTGAAGAACAGCGCGGGGAAGACGGCGACGGCGGCGGTCGCGTAGACGTAGAAGTCGTAGAACTCGATCGTGGTGCCCACGAGCGACGCCAGGACGACGCGGCTGCGGGGCACGGGGGCGGTCAGGGGGAGCGCGCGGGAGGACGCGGTGTCCTGCCCGGTGGCGGAGGAGGGCATGGGGGGAACCTCGGTGGTCGCAACGGGTGTGGTCAGACCCACCAGGCTAGGCCTCCCGTCCGGATGGCGGCCACTCGTCTCAGATCGTGGAATACCGGGCCGGGCCTCGCTCGCGCACGGTCAGGGCCGCCCGGACGTCCTCCCCGGCCGGGCCGAGCGCGAGGTCGAGGATCCGCCAGCCGGGCAGGGGGCCGGCCGGCCGGCGGCCGGCGCCCACGCGGTCCAGGGACGGGTCCCGGGAGAGCCCGGTGCCCACGGCCTTGAGCAGGGACTCCTTGCGCGCCCACACGCGCGCGACGACCGCGGGCCGGCGCGAGCGCCGGGTCCACGCGATCCGGCGGCGTTCCGCGGGGTGCAGCACCCGGGCCATCCGGGCGGCGGCCTCGGGCGCGGGGACCTGCTCGACGTCGATCCCGAGCTCCCGCGGGCCGGTGGCGACCAGGACGTGCCCGCCGCTGGAGGCGAGGGAGAAGTGCAGCCCGGGGACACCGGGGCGGCCGCGCCGCCCGGCCGCCCCGGGGGCGGGTCCCAGCGGAACCGCCGCCGGCTCCGTGCCCAGCCGCTCCGACAGGACCGCGCGCAGCAGGCACCGGCGGGCGAGGAATGCCTCCCGGTCCGCCTCTCGCGCGAAGCCGTCCCGGCGCCGGAGCTCGTCCGGGTCCAGCCACTCGTCCGCGACGGTGCGCGCCCACGGCACGAGGTCGGGCACGAGGGCGTGGACGAGCTGCACGTCGGCGGCCCGCCGCGGCGGGGCGGGCCGGCCCCACACGGGTGCGGCGTTCACCGGGGCCCGCCCCCGGCGCCGCGCCGTCCGCCGCCCGGCCGCCGCGGTGTCGTCACCGTGGACCGGCCCGGCGGGGCCCGGCCGGCCGGGCGCAGGCCGCGAGGTCGTCGAGCAGGCGGTCCCGCGCGGCGGCGAGCGGGTGGTGGCCGCCGGGGTACTCGCGGTGCTCCACGGGCCCGGCGGTCAGGGCACGCCACCCGTCCATGGCGGCGGCGTCGACGGTCGCGTCCTCGGCCCCCCGCAGCAGCAGCAGGGGTGACCGGACCGGGGCGGGCAGACGGTCGTGGGACATCGACAGCCGCAGGTCGGCCCGCAGGACCGGCAGCAGCAGGGCGAGCAGCTCCGGGTTCGCCAGGACCGCCTCGGGGGTGCCGCCGATGCCGCGCAGCCACCGGACGAGGGCCTCGTCCGCGCCGGGGGCGTCCGGGTCGAGCGCGGCGCGCAGCCGTGCGTCGTCGTCGGAGGCCGGGGAGGTTCCGGGCCGCTCGGCGGTGGCCGGGGCCGCTTTCGCCGAGAGGGCGAGCAGGGCCACGGGCACGCCGTGCTCGTGCTCGAGCGCCGAGACCAGTTCCGCCGCGACGGCCGCGCCCATGCTGTGCCCCAGGACCACGAGCGGCACGTCCGAGGCGGCCCACGGTGCGGCGGCCACGGAGGCCGCCGCCTCCGCGGCGAGCGCCCCGAGCGACGGCGCGGCCGGCTCCCGGAAGCGGGACTCCCGCCCGGGGTACTGCACCCCCAGCACGTGGACGTCCGCCCGGACGAGGAAGCGCCAGTAGCCGGCCGCCGCGCCCGAGGGCGGGCAGGCGAGGATCCGCAGCCGCGGCGGCCCGGCGGGGGCACCGCCGCGCAACCGTGCCTGGGCCGACAGGTCGACGAGGCATCGGGCGGCCGGACGGGGGCTCATCGGGGGCCGGGGGCGGAGCGGGTCAGGAGATGGTGGCCAGGACCGTGCCGGCGGAGACGGAGTCCCCGGGGCTGACGGCCAGCCCGGAGACCGTGCCGGACTTGTGGGCGGTCAGCGGCTGCTCCATCTTCATGGCCTCCAGCACCAGCACGAGGTCCCCCTCGGCGACCTCGTCGCCGTTGTCGACGGCGATCTTCACGATGGTTCCCTGCATGGGCGAGCTCAGGCTGTCACCGCTCGCCGCGGACGCGGAGCCGCCCCGCGCGGAGCGGGCCTTGCGGGGCTTGGTGGGCGTGCCGTTGGGTCGGGCCGCTCCCGCCGAGGCGGGCAGGACCACCTCGAGGCGCTTGCCCGAGACCTCGACGACGATCGACTGGCGCTCCTCCGCCTCCGGGCCGGCGTGGGGGACGCCCTCGAACGGCGGGACGGTGTTGTGGAACTCGGTCTCGATCCAGCGGGTGTGGACCGCGAACGGCGCGCCCTCCTCCGGGGCGAAGGCCGGGTCCCGGACCACGGCGCGGTGGAAGGGCACCACGGTGGGCATCCCCTCGATGCGCAGCTCCTCGAGCGCGCGGCGGGACCGCTCGAGCGCCTGCCGGCGGGTCGCTCCGGTGACGATCAGCTTGGCGAGCATGGAGTCGAAGCTCCCGCCCACCGTCTCGCCGGCCTCCACGCCGGAGTCCACGCGGACCCCCGGCCCGGTCGGGAGGGCGAGGCGCGAGATCGTGCCGGGGGAGGGCATGAAGTGCCGCCCGGGGTCCTCCCCGTTGATCCGGAACTCGATCGAGTGGCCCCGGACCTCGGGGTCGTCGTAGCCGAGGGCCTCGCCGCGGGCCAGGCGGAACTGCTCCCGCACCAGGTCGATGCCCGTGACCTCCTCGGAGACGGGGTGCTCGACCTGCAGCCGGGTGTTGACCTCCAGGAAGGTGACGGTCCCGTCCCGGCCGACCAGGAACTCGCAGGTGCCGGCGCCCTGGTAGCCGGCCTCCCGCAGGATGGCCTTCGAGGACTCGTAGAGCAGCCGGTTCTGCTCGTCCGTCAGGAACGGCGCGGGGGCCTCCTCCACGAGCTTCTGGTTGCGGCGCTGCAGCGAGCAGTCCCGGGTGGAGACGACCACGACGTTGCCGTGGGCGTCGGCCAGGCACTGCGTCTCGACGTGCCGGGGGGCGTCGAGGAAGCGCTCGACGAAGCACTCCCCGCGGCCGAACGCCGCCGTGGCCTCGCGCACGGCCGACTCGTAGAGCTCGGCGATGTCCTCCCGGTCGCGCACGACCTTGATGCCGCGCCCGCCGCCGCCGAAGGCGGCCTTGATCGCCAGGGGCAGACCGTGCTCGTCGGCGAACGCGAGCACCTCCTCGGCGGAGGACACGGGGTCGGTGGTGCCGGGGACCTGCGGCGCGTTCACCTTCTCGGCGATGTGCCGGGCGGCCACCTTGTCACCCAGCTTCGCGATGGCGGCCGGCGGCGGGCCGATCCAGGTCAGGCCGGCCTCGAGCACGGCGACCGCGAAGTCGGCGTTCTCCGAGAGGAAGCCGTAGCCGGGGTGCACGGCGTCGGCGCCCGAGCGGGCCGCGACCTCGAGGATCTTCTCGGCCACGAGGTAGGAGTCCGCCGCCGTGGAGCCCTCGAGCGAGTAGGCCTCGTCGGCCATGCGCACGTGCAGGGCGTCGCGGTCGGGTTCCGCGTACACCGCCACCGAGGCGATGCCCTCGTCCCGGGCGGCGCGGATCACGCGCACCGCGATCTCGCCGCGGTTGGCGACGAGCACCTTGGTGATGGGGCGGGTGTCGCCGTCCGCGGGGCTGTTGATCGTCACGTGTCACTCCTTGTCGAAATCCTCGGATGCACTGTATTCCCCGGCGGCAGCATTCGCCCAACCGCCCCGCGATGGTCCGGAAATGCGGCGCGGTTTCTGTAGGGGTCCTACAAAGGCCCGGCCGCGGTCCGCTGCGGGGGGCTCCACAGCTGGTGGATCCCCACTCCCGTGCGGGCCAGCAGCGTCCGCAGCGTGCTCAGGCTCAGGCCGACGACGGCGTGCACGTCCCCCTCCACGCGCTCGACGAAGGCCGCTCCCCGGGAGTCGATCGTGAAGGACCCCGCGACCTCCAGCGGCTCACCGGTGGCGACGTAGGCGGCGACCTCGTCGTCGGACATCTGCGCGAAGAACACCTCGGCGGCGGCCGGCGCGCCGCCGCTGAAGCCCGTGCCGCCGGCCGCGGGGTCCCGCGTGTCCACGAGCCAGTGGCCCGTGTGCAGCACGCCGGAGCGTCCGCGCATCGCGCGGATCCGTGCGGTCGCCGTCGCGGCGTCCAGGGGCTTGCCGTGCACCTCGCCGCCGAGCTCGAAGACCGAGTCGCAGCCGATCACGAGGGCGTCCTGCGCCTCGGGCAGCGCGGCCACCGCCTCCGCCTTGGCCCGGGCCAGGAGCATGGCGGTCTCCTCGGCCCCGGTCGTGCCGTGCTCCCGGACCACCGCGTCCTCGTCCACGGCGGAGACCAGCCGGTCGTGCCCGATCCCCGCGTCGGAGAGCAGCTTCGTGCGGGCGGGGGAGCGGGAGGCGAGGACGAGGCGGGGAGTCACCGTCCCAGGATACGGTCCCGCCGCCGTCGGGGGGCCGCGCTGCGCGCTCCGCGCCCGCGAGCGGTCACGCCGGGACGCCGGACGGGCAGGTTCCCCGGCCGGCGGATCACAGGCTGAGCGCGTACCGCAGGGTGTCGAGCCCCACGGAGCCCATCCGCAGGGCCCGGGTGTGGAACTCCTTGACCCGGAACCCGGGACCCGCCGCGGCGCGGGCGGCGTCGCGGGCCTGCTCCCAGAGCTCCTGGCCCACCTTGTACGACGGCGCCTGCCCCGGCCAGCCCATGTAGCGCAACCACTCGTAGCGCAGCATCGGGTCCTGCATGACGATGTTGGCGCGCAGGAACAGCCACCCGTCCTCCGGGGTCCACACGTGGCCGGGCCGGGCCCCGCCGAGGGCGTCGCCGAGTTCGGGCGGGATCCGGAACCCGCAGTGGAAGCCGACGTCGAAGACGACCCGGGCGGCGCGCAGCCGCTGCGCGTCGAGCATGCCCATCCGGTCGCCGGGATCGTCCAGGAATCCCAGTTCGCCCATGAGCCGTTCCGCGTAGAGCGCCCAGCCCTCCCCGTGTCCGGGCACCCAGAGGCCCATCCGCCGCCAGGTGTTGAGCTCTCCCGAGTTGGCCAGCGCCGTGGCGAACTGCAGGTGGTGACCGGGCACGCCCTCGTGGTAGACGGTGGTGGTCTGCTCCCACGTGGTGAAGGTCGAGGCGCCCTCGGGCACGGACCACCACATCCGGCCGGGCCGGGAGAAGTCCGCGCTGGGCATCGAGTACCGGATCCCGCCGTCGTGGGTGGGGGCGATCCGCGCCTCGAGCCGGCGCATGGGCGGGGTCAGCTCGAAGTGCGTGTCCGCGAGAGCCTCCACGGCGGTGTCGGAGAGCTCCTGCATCCAGGCCTGCAGCGCGGCGGTGCCGTGCAGCTGCCGCGCGGGATCCGCGTCCAGGGCCGCCATGGCCTGGGCCACCGTGGCCCCGGGGGCGATGCGCCGGGCCAGCATCTCCTGCTCCGCCACGACCGTGCGCAGCTGCTCGACGCCCCACGCGTAGACGGTCACGGGGTCCAGGACCGCGCCCAGCGACTCCTGCAGGCGCAGCCCGTAGACCGCGGGCCCCACGGCGTCGGAGTGCGGCGCGTCCGCGGCGAGCTCCTTCTCCAGCACGTCGGCGAGCCGTTGGTAGGCCCCGCGCGCGGCTCCCGCCGCCTCGGCGAGCTCGCGGTGCAGGCCCTCCGGAGCCCGGGGGCTGCGCACCAGCCGGTCGAAGTACCCGCGGGGAGCGGCGTAGTCGCGGCACTGCCGGGCGGCGGTGCGCAGCTGCACCACGGAGGCCGAGCGGCCGGCGGCTCGCGCACGGCGCAGGCCGCGGACCCAGGAGTCGACGGCGTCGGGCACGTTGCGCAGCCGCCCGGCGATGCGGGCCCAGTCCTCGGCGGAGTGCTGGGGGAGGTGGTCGAAGACCTCCCGGATCTCCTGGACGGGCGAGGAGATGTTGTTGACGGTCCAGCCGCGCAGCCCCTCCTCGTGGAGCAGGAGACCGAGCCCGAGACGTTCGTCGAGCGCGTGGACGGTGATCCGGTCGACGTCGTCCACCGGGCTCACGACCGCCAGCTCCGCCAGGGTCCTGCGGGCGGCGTCGGTCCAGGCCTCCAGCCCCTCGGGGCCGAAGTCCCGGTACTCGGTCTCGTGACCCGGCAGGCCGTGCACGGTGGCCTGGGCGGGGTCCAGCTCCATGGACCGGCGGAACCAGCGCTCGGCCACGACGTCGACGTCCGTGGGCGCGCGCCGACCGGTGCCCAGCGGCGCGGGAGCGTGGACCGGGGCGGCCGGCGAGGGGGCGGGCCCGGCAGGAGGCGTGGGGGCGGGTCCTGCGGTGCTCATGCCGCCACCCTAGCGCCGGGCCCCGACGCACTCGTGGCCGGCGGCCGGCTCACTGCTCGGGCTGGGTCCCCCGCCAGGCTCCGCGGCCGGGGCGCAGGCGCAGCCCCAGGCGCATCCGGCGGAACTGGTCCCGCCGTCCCGGCGCCGCCCCTGCCGCCGGCTGCTCCTCGCGCCGGTGGGCGAGCAGCACCGCGGTGACGGCGGCGATCTCCTCCGGGGTGGGGTTGCCGGCCACGAAGCGCAGGGCGGGGCCGTCGGGCCGGGCGCTCACAGCGGGATGTTCCCGTGCTTCTTGGCGGGCGTGCTGGCACGCTTGTCGCGCAGCGCCCGCAGGGCCTTGAGGACCTGCACCCGGGTCTCGGACGGGGCGATGACCGCGTCGACGTAGCCGAGCTCCGCGGCCTGGTACGGGTTGAGCAGGCCCTCCTCGTACTGCTGCACGAGCCGGGTGCGCAGCGCGTCGACGTCCTCGTCGTTGTCCGCCGCGGCCTTGAGATCCCTGCGGTAGAGGATCTCGACGGCGCCCTGGGCGCCCATGACCCCGATCTGCGCCGTGGGCCAGGCGAGGTTGATGTCCGCACCGAGCTTCTTGGAGCCCATCACGATGTAGGCCCCGCCGTAGGCCTTGCGCGTGATCAGCGTCACGAGCGGCACGGTGGCCTCGGCGTAGGCGTAGAGCAGCTTGGCCCCGCGGCGGATGATGCCGTTGAACTCCTGGTCGGTGCCGGGCAGGAAGCCCGGCACGTCGACGAGCGTGAGGATCGGGACGTTGAACGCGTCGCAGTGGCGCACGAACCGGGCCGCCTTCTCGGACGCGGCGATGTCCAGGGTGCCCGCGAACTGCAGGGGCTGGTTGGCCACGACGCCCACCGTGTGCCCCTCGATCCGGGCGTAGCCGATCATGACGTTGGGGGCGTACAGGGCCTGCATCTCCAGGAAGTGGCCGTCGTCGACGATGGCCTCGATGACCGCGCGCATGTCGTAGGGCTGGTTGGCGGAGTCCGGGACCAGGGTGTCGAGGGCCTCGTCCTCGTCCGTGACCTCGTCCTCCTGGTCGTGGTCGAGCAGGGGCGCCTCCTGCAGGTTGTTCGCGGGCAGGAACTCCAGGAGCTCGTGCACGAAGTCGAACGCGTCCTGCTCGTCCTCGGCGAGGTACGTCGCGGTGCCCGTGGTGGTGTTGTGCTGGCGGGCCCCGCCCAGGGTCTCCATGTCGACCGACTCCCCCGTGACCGTCTTGATCACGTCCGGGCCGGTGATGAACATGTGCGAGGTCTTGTCGACCATCACGATGTAGTCGGTCAGGGCGGGGGAGTAGGCCGCGCCGCCGGCGCACGGCCCCATGATCAGCGAGATCTGCGGGACCACCCCGGAGGACCGGACGTTCATGTTGAAGATGTCGGCGAACATCGCCAGGGAGGCCACGCCCTCCTGGATGCGCGCCCCGCCGCCGTCGTTGATCCCGACCACGGGGCAGCCGTTGCGCAGGGCGAACTTCTGGACCTTCACGATCTTCTGCCCGTTGACCTCGGAGAGCGACCCGCCGAAGACGGCGAAGTCCTGGGAGTAGACGGCCACCAGGCGCCCGTCCACCGTTCCGTAGCCGCTGACGACGCCGTCGCCCGGCAGCTTCTTGGACTCCATGCCGAAGGCGGTCGAGCGGTGCGTGGCGAGGGCGTCGAACTCCACGAACGACCCCTCGTCCAGGAGCATCTCGACGCGCTCGCGGGCGGTGTTCTTCCCCCGGCCGTGCTGCTTGTCGATCGCCGCCTGACCGGCGGGGGCCTCGGAACGGGCCCGGCGGTCGTGGAAGTCGGCGATCTTGCCGGCGGTGGTCGTCAGGTCGTGGGTCATGGCACCTCGTGGTCTGGTACGCGCCCGGCGCGGTGGATCCGGACCGGGACGGGCAGGGGACCTGATCACTCTAGTCCGCGCGCCGGGGGCTCCCCGTTGTAGGACACCTACAAATTCCCGGACCGCCGCCCGGGCGCCCGGCCCGCTCAGCCCACGTGGCCGAGGACCACCTTCCAGGGGCGCACGGTGCGCTCCGTGACCACGCCGTGGCGGACCAGCGGGTCCTCGTCGGTCAGCCGTTCGACCTCGGCGGCGTCCTGCGCGCTGAAGATCAGCAGGGCCCCCGCGGCGCCGTCGTCGTCGAAGGGCCCGGACGCGAGGATCGACCCCTGCCGCACCAGTCCGCCGAGGTACTCGCGGTGCTCGGGCCGCCGGGCGGCCAGGACGTCGGCGGGGCCGCCGTAGACGTAGGTGACGGCGAAGGTCGTGCGGTGCTCTGCTGCGTTCACGGAGGACTCCTGGATCGGTGCCGCGGTCCGTCCAGGGGGCTCCCGGGCGGGGCGGCTACTACTGTGGTGACGACCCCGACCCTACGCGGGAGGCACCCGGCCGGACAGCACCCCGGCCCCGCCGCCGCGCACCGCCGACCCGAGGAGCGCCGTGCCCGACCTCCGTGCCGCCGACCTGCACGCCCCCGCCGTCCGCGCCGCGCTGGAGGGTCTGGGGCTCGGCCGCGTCGAGGTCCTGGACGAGGTGGGCTCCACGAACCAGCACCTCGGCGACGCCGTGGCGGCCCGGACGCCGGACGGCGGCCCGCCGTGGACGGACCTCTCCCTCGTGGTCACCGGGCACCAGAGCGCGGGGCGCGGCCGGCTCGACCGTGTCTGGACCACCGAGCCCGGCACCGCCCTGACGTTCAGCGTCCTGCTGCGCCCGGCGGACCGGCACGGCCGCCCGGTGGCGGACCGGCACCTGCCGTGGCTCACCCTGCTCATGGCCGAGGCCGTCGTGGAGGCCCTGGAGGACCTGGCCGGAGCGGGTGCCCGGATCAAGTGGCCCAACGACGTGCTCGTGGACGGCCGCAAGATCGCGGGCGTTCTCGCGAGCCTCGTTCCGGGCCCCGTCCCGGCGATCGTGCTGGGCACCGGGATCAACGTCGCCCAGGAGGAGCTGCCCGTGGCCACGGCCACCTCGCTCCGGCGCGCCACCGGCCGCGACCTCGCCCGGCCGGACGTGCTCGTGGCCGTGCTGGGGGCCTTCGTCCCCGTCTACCGGCAGTTCTGCGCGGACCCGGCCGCCGCCACGGGGGCCGGCGGGCCGCTCCGGACGCGGGTCGCCGGACGGATGGAGACCCTCGGCCGGCCCGTGCGCGCCGAGCTCCCCGGCGGGCACGGGCCGCTGACCGGGACCGCGGTGGGCCTGGGCGAGCACGGCGGTCTGCTGCTGCGCGACCGGGGGGACGCCGAGCACGAGGTGACGGCCGGTGACGTCGTCCACCTGCGCCACGCCCCCGGCCGGGCACCCGGCCCCGGTCCCGCGGGGACGGTCTGAGCGTGCCCGGCCGGCCCGCGCTGCAGCCCGGCGAGCGGGTGATCGTCTCGACGCGGGCGCACGGCGCACGCCTGGTGCGCCCCTTCCTCGTGCTGCTGCTGACCGTGTTCGTCCTCTCGCTGGGCCAGCGCGTGCTGGAGCTGCGCTGGCGGCCCGCGGCCGAGCCGTGGCTCACCGTGCACGCCGGGCTGGACCTGGCCCTGCTCGTGGTGGCCGGCTGGGTCGTGCTGCGCCGGTGCCTGCTGCCCCTGCTGCGCTGGTGGCGCACCCGGTACGTCCTCACGACCCGGCACCTCGTGCTCCTGCGGCCCGGCGGTGGCCGCCGGACCGTGGCCCTCCCCCTGAACCACCTGTGGCGGGTCGACGTGGACCGCGGGCGCGGCCCGTCCCTCGGCCGTCGCGACGGGCGGGTGGTCGCGGACTTCGGGCCCCTCGGCGGGCTGCGGCTCGAGAACGCCCCCGAGGCCCGGCGCTTCGCGGAGCTGATCCGGCGCGCCGCCGACGACGAGCGCCCGTCCGGATTCTCCGGACCCGCCGGGGGTGCACCCGCGTTCCCGCCCACTAGAGTGGGGCGGGACGCGGGCGTGGCGCCACGTCCGGACCCGTCCGTCCCCCCGCGCCGACCGCGCGGACGACGGACCGTCCACCAGGAACAGGAGTGACGCGTGGCCAGTGAGGACTCGGAGACCGGGGGCGAGCCGGCGCTCGGCCCCCAGACGGAACAGCTGAACCTGAACCTGCACAACCCCGTCCAGGCGAACCTCTACCGATCGGACGAGTCGAAGGCCGCGGTGCAGGCCCTCGAGCGGACCCTGCTCGGTTCGGCGCGGGCCCTGCGGCGCCGCGAGGCGGCCCGCCGCGGCGGGCTGTCCCTGCTGTCGGCGCGCAAGGTGTGGCGGGCCCTCGGCTTCCCGAACCTGACCGACGAGGACGTCTGGTTCACGGAGCAGGACTCGGAGGCACTGCGGGTGCTGTCCACGATGGTGCTCGAGGAGAAGGTGACCGAGGAGGCCGCGCTGTCCCTCGTCCGCTCGATCGGGCAGATGACCGACCGCATGGTCGTGTGGCAGGTCGAGGCGCTCGTCGAGGACATGGTCGTGCACCAGAACATGACCGACGCCGCGGCCCGGCGCCAGCTGCTGCACCTGCTCCCGGACCTCATCGACGCGGTCGAGAACCTCCTCGTCTACTCGTGGCGTCGCCAGATGAACGCCGCGGTGCAGCGGCTCGCGATGCGGGTCGAGCGCCCGGACGGCTCCACCGGGACCGGTCCCACCGACGACGACGGGGCGTCCTCGATCCTGCCGCTGGCCCGTGGCGTGGGTTTCGCCGACCTGGTCTCCTACACGTCCCTGTCCCGGCAGATGAACGAGCGCACGCTGGCGAACCTCGTCCAGCGCTTCGAGCACCGCTGCGCCGAGGTGATCGCCGTGGGCGGCGGGCGGCTCATCAAGACCATCGGGGACGAGGTCATGTTCCTGGCCGAGACCCCCGAGGGCGGGGCCATGATCTCCCTGGCCCTGGCCCGCGCCATCCGGGACGACCCCGAGCTGCCCCAGGCCCGCGTGGCGTTCGTGTGGGGACGTGTCCTCCCCCGGCTGGGCGACATCTACGGGCCGACCGTCAACCTGGCCTCCCGGCTCGTGGCGCTGACGGATCCCGGCTCGGTCCTGGTGGACGCCTCGACGGCCTCGGTCCTCTCGGGCGACGACCGCTTCATCCTGCTCCCGCAGGCCACCCGCAACGTGCGCGGCTTCGGCGACGTCCAGCCCGTCGCGCTCTCCCAGGGCGCCGGTCCCGGGCTCGAGGTCGACTTCGAATGAGCGAGCCCCTCGTCATCCGCGCCGGTGCGACCACGGACCGGGGCCTGCGCCGGGAGACCAACGAGGACGCGCTCGTCGTGACGGCCGGCATGTGCGCCGTGGCGGACGGGATGGGCGGCCACGAGGCGGGGGAGGTCGCCAGCGCCCTCGCCGTGCGCACGCTCGGCGCGTCCCCGCTGTTCACGCTCGAGGACTTCCACGACTTCGAGGTCGAGGAGCCCGAGCCGCCCCTGGACATCGCCCGGTTCCGGGCCACCGTGGAGCGCGAGCTCCGCCTGGACCCCGAGGTCCCCAACGCGGCGATCGAGGCCGTGCGCCGTGTGCGATCGGTGCTGTGGCAGGCGGACCGGCACATCCAGCAGGCGTGCGAGGGGCGGGCCGGCACCACCATCACGGGCGTGTGGCTCGTGCAGATCGACGGTCGCCCGCTGTGGATCGTCTTCAACACGGGCGACTCCCGCACCTACCGCCTGCTCGAGCCCGGGCACCGCACGGGTGCGGTCGGCACCGACGGCGCGCCCGAGATCGAGCAGCTCACCGTCGACCACTCCGAGGTGCAGTACCTGGTGTCGATCGGCCAGATCACCTCCGCCCAGGCGCTCGTGCACCCGCGCCGCAACGTGATCACCCGTGCCCTCGGGACCGGCCAGGTGTGGGAGCCGGACGTGTGGGTGATCCCCGCCCGGCACGGGGACCGGCTGATGCTGTGCTCCGACGGGCTGACCAACGAGCTGAGCCCCGCCCACATGGCCCGCGTGCTCACGGCGGTGCCCCACCCGAAGGAGGCCGCCGACGTCCTGCTGCAGGCGGCCCTGCGCACCGGCGGCCGGGACAACGTCACCGTGATCGTCGCCGACGCGGTCCGGCCCGGGGAGTTCGCCCCGGGTTTCTGACGGCGCGGGATCGGCGGCGGGCGTCGCGTCCCCTCGGAAGTCGCGTCCCCTCAAGAGGGGACCGTCGTTAACGGTCACAACAATCCGGCTCCCACCAGGCCTGTTTACCTTTGACAGCATGGTCGTCTCGCGCCGTTCCTTCGTCCTCTCGGGGCTGGTGATCGCCGCCTCGGGGGCGTTCGGCGGCACCCTGTCGGGGTGGGCGGCCGGCCGCCGACCGTTCGTGCTGTGGGGCTCATCCTCGGCGGCCAGCGCGCTGCACCGGGACCGCCCCCGGGGTTTTCCCGCGGTGCGCATCGAGGACCTGCTGTCGCAGCTGCTGGAGGCGCCCGGGACCTCGCGGGCCGTCAGTGGTGACACGTCGTCGCAGACCCTGGCGATGCGCAGCCACGGCCACCCGTACCTGCCGCGGCTGGCCTCCGGCGACGGGCCCGGGCGGTTCCCGGAGCGGGGGACGGTGGTCGTGGACACCGCGGACGGCCGGGTGCCGACCGTCCACCTCCCGATCCCGGGCACCGTCCTCGGGATCCCCTGCACGATCCGCGCGGTCGCACGGGGCGAGAGCGCCGTGGTGCTCCGCCGCGAGGTGCCCGGGCCGGAGATCACCGTGGCGGCCGGGTCCACCGCGCGGTGGCACACGGCGCTGGAGGGGATCCACCGGGGGCACGTGCACCTGCTGTGGACGGGCAAGAACAACATCGCGGACCACGACGGGGTCGTCGCCGACACCCGCGCGGCCTGGGGGGTCGAGCCGGCCACGTCCGTGGTGATGGGTCACTGGCTCACCGCGGCCGACCGGCCGGGCACGGCGGGGTGGGAGGGGGTGCACGCCGTCAACGCGGCCTACCGGGACGAGTACGGGGGGCGGTACTACGACACGATGGCCGATCTGCGGGACCCCGGGCTGTGGTCCCTGCCGCCGCTGAAGCCCTGGCGGATCGGCGCCTCGGCCGCCGACCGCCGGTGGCTGGCGTGGGGGCTGCCCCCGCGCTCGGTCGTCGCGGACGACCTCCGGCACCTGAACGCGCTGGGCAACACGCTCGTGGCCCACGGCCTGCACCGCCACCTGACCGGCGCGGCCGCGCTCTACTGAGCCCGGGGACGGCGGGAGGCGTCTTGCCCTGCAGGCCCGGGCGACGTAATCTACAACCAAATGGTTGTAAAAAATGGGCCGACCGACGACGAGGTCGACCGGGTGTTCCGGGCGCTGGCCGACGCGACGCGGCGTGACATCGTCGCGCGGGTGCTGCGGCAGGAGCAGTCGGTCTCCGCCCTCGCCGGGCACTACGCGATGAGCTTCGCGGCCGTGCAGAAGCACGTCGCGGTGCTGGAGCGGGCGGCGCTCGTCAGCAAGCAGCGCCGGGGCCGGGAGCAGGTGGTCCACGCCGAGGTGGACACGCTGCGCCGCGTCGGCCGGCTGCTGGACGCCTACGAGGAGCTCTGGCGCGGAAGGGCCCGCCGGATCGACGGGCTCCTCGCCGGGCAGACGCCTCCCGGGGACCCGGGGGCCGAACAGGAAGGGAGCACGACATGCCGGTGATCGATGTGCAGAAGGACGTGGAGGCGCTGAGCCTCACCTTCGTCGCCGAGTTCGACGCGAGCGTCGAACAGGTCTGGCAGGTGTGGGCGGACCCGCGCCGGCTCGAGCGCTGGTGGGGGCCGCCCGGGTGGCCCGCCACCTTCGAGCAGCACGAGTTCCGGGAGGGCGGGCGGTGCCGCTACCACATGACCGGTCCCCAGGGGGAGAAGGCCCCCGGGTGGTGGACGATCACGGCCGTCGACGCGCCGCACCGGCTGGAGTTCGACGACGGCTTCGCCGACGAGCACGGGGAACCCGACACCTCCTTGGGCGCGACCCACGCGGTCGTCACGCTCGAGGACCTCGGCGGCCGCACCCGGATGACCACGTTCTCCACCTTCGAGAGCGCGGATCAGCTCCGGACGATGCTCGAGATGGGCATGGAGGAGGGCATGCGGCAGGCCATGGGCCAGATCGACGACGTGCTGGCCGGTTCCGTGCCCGCCGGGGGCTGACGGGCCGGGCCGCCCGCGCACGGCGCCGCGGGTGGCCCCGGCGTCACGCCTCCTGGGACACCGTGCGCTCCTCGTCCGGGGCTGCCGCCGCGCGTGCGGTGCGCTTCGCCGCCTTCTTGAGGGGCCTGAGCTCGAGCCATCGGGCATGACGGCGTGCCGCCCGCACCGTGGCCGGCTCCGTGGCGGGCTGGGTGCCCGGCGGGGAGCCGGCAGCGGTGCCGGTGCCGGGACGGGTCCCCGCCGCGGGGCCCGGGGCCCGCCCGGCCTGCGGGTCCGGATGTCCGGCGCGCCGCGACGAGGGCCTCGGGGAGGGCCTCGCCGGCCGGCGCTCCCGCTTCTCCCTCTGCTGCTGCCCGGGGCTCTTCTCGCCCGGTGCCCCGGCCGCGGAGGTCACCGACTCCTTCCGGGAGGCGCCCTCCTTGACGGGGGCGTGCCCCGAGGCGCGCAGCCGCCGGTAGTGGGCGGAGGCCTCCTCCTGGCGCCGGGCCTCGACCCCCGTGGCGATCTCGGCGCGCAGGTGCTCGGGCTGGAGCTCGAAGGCCGCCACGAGGTCGAGCGCGTGCGGCCGCAGGCGGGCGAGCAGCCGGTTGAGGTACTGGTCGAGGCTGCGCCCGCGGCGCATGGACAGCCGGCCGTAGGAGAGGTACCACGCGAGGTTCTTCTCGACGAGCCGCAGCCCGAAGACGTCCCGCAGCCAGGTGAGGACCGTGCGGGTTCCCGGGTCCTCGACCTGCCGCAGGCCCCGCGTGAAGGCCTCCCACTGCAGCAGCTCCGCGTGGGCCCGGGCCGTGGCGATGAGCTCGTACTGGTGCTCGTTGAACAGGTCCGCGGCCTCCTCGCGGGGCAGCCGGGCGGTGGGCCGCAGGGCCTCGGCCAGCTCGGCGACCATGGTCTCCACCCGGTCCGCGAGCAGGGCGTGCTGGGCGGACTCCTCCCGCAGGGCGTTCACGGACCGGCGCATGTCGCCGGTGTCCCGGAACGTCTGGCCCAGCTTGCGCAGGCCGGACCGGTGGTAGGTGGCCTCGGCGGCCCTGCCGGCCACGTAGCGGGCCATCACGCCCATGTCGACGTGCCGGAACTCCTCCGCCCAGTCGGAGAGCAGGCGCTTGGCCACCAGCTGCAGCAGCACCGTGTTGTCGCCCTCGAACGTCGCGTAGACGTCGAGGTCGTGGCGGAGCGAGGTCAGCCTGTTCTCCGTGAGGAACCCCGCGCCGCCGCACGCCTCACGGCACTCCTGGAGGGTGTCGAGGGCGCTCCACGTGGACAGCGCCTTGAGCGCCGCGGCCAGGGTCTCGAGGTCCTGCCGGTTCTCGTCGGTGTCCTCGCGGCCGGAGAAGACGTCGTCGTACCGGTGCAGCAGCTCCTGGTGGGCGAAGCTCATGGCGTAGGTCTCGGCGAGCAGGGGCAGCAGCCGACGCTGGTGCTGCTGGTAGTCCAGCAGCACCTCCTCCTGGACGTCGGAGGAGGCGTTGAACTGGCGTCGCTCGCTGCCGTAGCGGACGGCGATGGCCAGCGCGGCCTTGCTCGCCACGACGGCAGCCCCGTCCAGGGAGACCCGGCCCTGGACCAGGGTCCCGATCATGGTGAAGAACCGGCGGCCCGGGCTGGCGATGGGCGAGCTGTACGTGCCGTCGGCGGCGACGTCGCCGTACTTGTTGAGCAGGTGCGTGCGCGGGACGCGCACGTGGTCGAAGTGCAGGCGCCCGTTGTCGACGCCGTTGAGCCCGCCCTTGCGACCGTCGTCCTCGCCGCCGACGCCCGGCAGGAAGTCGCCGTGCTCGTCGCGGAGGTCCACCCAGAACGCGTGCACGCCGTGGTTGACGCCCTGGGTGACGAGCTGGGCGAAGACCACGGCCGCCCGGCCGTGCACGGCGGCGTTGCCCAGGTAGTCCTTCCACGCCGCCCGGAAGGGGGTGTGGAGCACGAACTCCTGCGCGGCGGGCTCGTACGTGGCGGTCGTGCCGATCGAGGCGACGTCGGAGCCGTGGCCGGTCTCGGTCATGGCGAAGACGCCGGGGATCCGCAGGTCGTGGATGCCCGGCAGCCAGCGCCGGTGGTGCTCCTCGGTGCCGAGGTTGAGCACGGCCGAGCCGAACAGGCCCCACTGGACCCCCGCCTTGATCTGCAGGGAGGGGTCGCCGAGCAGCAACTCCTCGAACCCCGAGACGTTGCCGCCGGGGTCGTCGTCGCCTCCGTACTCGCGCGGCAGGCCGCGGTTCATCGTGCCGTGCTCGACGAGCAGGCGCAGCTGGCCGAGCACGCGCTCGCGCTGCTCGGGGAGACCGAGCTCCTCCCGGCCGTGCAGCCGCTCGTCGAGCAGCATCCGGCGCGTCTCGCGCCGGACGTCGGCCCAGTGGCCGAGCAGCACCTGGCCCAGTTCGGAGACGTCCACGGACGGCGCCGGGGTGCCGGCGTCCTCGGTGCCGCCGGGGACCGGGTGGTCGACGGTGGTGGTCATGGTTGCTCCTGTCGTGGTGGCCCGGCGGTGACCGGTGCGGTGACGGGGCCGGAGGCGCGGCCCGGGTGCGGCCGGGCCTCCGGCGGGGCGTCCGTGGTGCCGGAGGGGGCGTCCGGGGCGCCGGGCGGGCGCAGGCCGTCGACGGCCCAGCCCACGACGAGGTCGGTCATCCGCTCCCGGGACGGTCGCCGGACGCCCTCGGGCGTGTTCATCCAGGCCTCGCCCGCACCGCGCACCATTCCGATCGTGGAGGCCGCCCAGTAGCCGAGGACGGGGTCCGCCAAGCGGTGCTCGGCGGGGGCGAGGCGCACGTGCGCCTCCACGAGCAGGGCGGTGACGGACTGCGCGAACTCCTGGATCAGGTGCTGACGGTCCGGCCCCCCGGCCGGGCCCGCGTCCGGGCCGGGGCGCTCGCCGCGCGGCCGTTCGGGCCGATGGCGTTCGGCGCGGCCCCTTCCCGGCTCCGGGGGGAGGGCGACGACGAACCGGTACACCGACGCGGAGCGCTCGATGCTCAGCAGGTACTCGGCGACCATCGCCCGGACCGTGCCCTCGAAGGTCCCGGCCGCCCGGGCCGCCTCCTCGAGCCGGTCCCGCATCCTGGCCACGGTGTACTCGCCCACGGCCCGCTGCAGCCCCGCCTTGTCCCCGAAGTACCGGTAGTAGACGGACTTGGAGGTGCGGCACGCGGTGGCGATCTCCTCCATGGACGCCTGGGCGCCGAGCTCGTCCACAGCGCTGCGCGCGGAGCGGACGAGCTCGAGCCGCCGCTGGGCGCGGTGCCGGGCCCAGCGGGACGAACGACCGTCCGCGGACGGGGCTGAGGTCTGGTCGGGGACATCGCGTTTCACGATACTCAGGGTATCAGGTAACATCGCCGGTGACGTGATCAGCATCACAAGAGCACCGAGGAGTTCCCTGTGACCGAGTCGATCCCCGAGCCCACCGCCGAGCGGACGACGCCCACGGGTGCCGAGCGCACGGGTGTGGCCCGCCGTGCCGTCGTGGTCGGCGCCAACCGCATCCCCTTCGCCCGCGCCCACGGTGCGTACGCGGCCGCCGCCAACCGGGAGATGCTCACGGCCGCCCTCGACGGGCTGGTCGCCCGCCACGGCCTGGCGGGGGAGCGGATCGGGGAGGTCGCGGCCGGGGCCGTCCTGAAGCACCCGAGGGACTTCAACCTCACCCGCGAGTCCGTGCTGGGCTCGGCGCTGGACCCCGCCACCCCGGCCTTCGACGTGCAGCAGGCGTGCGCCACCGGCATGGAGGCCGTCTCCACGCTGGCGAACAAGATCCGGCTCGGACAGATCGAGTCCGGGATCGCCGGCGGCGTGGACTCCGCCTCCGACGCCCCGATCGTCGTGGGGGAGAACCTGCGCCGCGTGCTGCTCGAGCTGAACCGGGCGAAGAGCACGGGCGGGAGGGTGAGGGCGCTCGCCCGCCTGCGCCCGGCCGACCTGAAGCCGGTGGCACCGGGCACCGCCGAGCCGCGCACGGGCCTGTCCATGGGGGAGCACCAGGCCCTGACGACCGCCCGGTGGGGGATCCGGCGCGAGGCCCAGGACGAGTTCGCGGCCGCGAGCCACCGCAACCTGGCCGCGGCCTGGGACCGCGGGTTCTTCGACGACCTCGTCACCCCGTTCCGGGGGCTCTCCCGCGACGACAACCTGCGCCCCGACAGCTCGGTCGAGAAGCTCGCGCGGCTCAGGCCCGTCTTCGGGACCTCCCTGGAAGAGGAGGCGACCATGACCGCCGGCAACTCCACGGCCCTCACCGACGGCGCGGCCGTGGTGCTGCTCGCCTCGGAGGACTGGGCCGCGGAGCACCACCTGCCCGTGCTCGCCGACGTCGTCGACGTCGAGGCCGCGGCCGTCGACTTCGTGCACGGGGACGAGGGCCTGCTGATGGGCGGCGCCTACGCCGTGCCCCGGCTCCTGGTCCGCCAGGGTCTGTCCCTGGCGGACTTCGACCTCGTGGAGGTCCACGAGGCGTTCGCCGCCACCGTGCTCGCGACCCTCGCCGCGTGGGAGGACGAGCGCTTCGGCCGCGAACGGCTCGGCCTCGACGGCGCGTTCGGCGCGGTGGACCGCAGCCGGCTCAACGTCGCCGGCTCCTCCCTCGCGGCCGGGCACCCGTTCGCCGCGACCGGTGGCCGGATCGTGGGCACCCTCGCCAAGCTGCTGCGCGAACGGGCCGAGGACACCGGCCGCCCCGCGCGGGGGCTCGTGTCCGTGTGCGCGGCCGGGGGCCTGGCGGTGGCCGCGGTCCTCGAGGCCCGGTGAGACCCGAGGGCCGGCCCACCGGCCGGGAACGCCGGCCGCGGACGCCGGCCGCGGACGCCGCGGCGGTACACCCCAGCACACCGAGGAACCCATGACCGACACCTATCTCGACCTCGTCCGCACCGGTCCCGGACGGGCCCTCGCCCGGCGGCTCGGGCTGCCCGCGCCGGTGCCGCTGCGGCGCCACCGCCGCGGGGACCCGCTGGTGCCCGGTCCCGTGCTGGTGCTGGGCGGCGGCCCGGACGCCGACCGGGTGGCCGGGACGCTGCTGGGCTGGGACCTCGACGTCCGCCGGCACCCCGAGGACGTCACGCGCTTCGGTGCCGTGCTGCTTGTGCTGACGGACCTCGAGCGGCCGGCGGAGCTCACCGGACCCGCCCTGGAACTGGGCGGCGTCCTGCGCTCGCTGGCGCCCGGGGGGCGGGTCGTGACCGTGTCCCGGCCCGCGCCGGGGATCGGTGCGGGCGCCGCCTCGGCCACCCCGGCCGGGGCCCGGAACGTGCCCCCGGCCGTCGCCGCCGCCCGGCAGGCCGTCGTCGGGTTCCTGCGCTCGGTGGGGCACGAGCTGCGGGGCGGGGCCACCGCCAACGGCGTGCTGCTGGCGGAAGGGGTGGACGCCGGGGCGCCGAGCGCGCAGGGCGTCCTGCGCTTCCTGCTCTCGGGTCGCAGCGCCTTCGTGTCGGGGCAGTTCCTGACGGTCGACGACGCCGCGGGTGCGCTGCCGGCGGACTGGGAGGCCCCGCTGCGGGGCAGGGTCGCCGCCGTGACCGGCGCGGCCCGCGGCATCGGCGCGCAGATCGCCCGCACGCTCGCCGGGGCCGGCGCGCGCGTCGTCGTCGTGGACGTCCCCGCCGCCGGGGACGCCCTGGCCGCGCTCGCGAACGAGCTGCACGCCGTCGCCCTCCAGCTCGACGTGACCGACGAACACGCAGGGGAGCGTCTCCTGGGCGCCGCGCGGGAACGCCTCGGCCGTCTCGACGTCGTGGTGCACAACGCCGGGATCACCCGGGACAGGCTGCTGGCCAACATGGACAGGACCCGCTGGGCCCCGGTGCTCGCGGTGAACCTCGAGTCCCAGCTGCGGATGAACGAGCAGCTGCTCGCGGGGCAGGGCCTGGGCGAGGCGCCCCGGATCGTGTCCCTGGCCTCCACCAGCGGTGTGGCCGGCAACCGCGGTCAGAGCAACTACGCGGCCTCGAAGGCCGGGATCATCGGGATGGTCGCGGCCACCGCCCCGCTGGTGGCGGCCCGCGGCGGCACGATCAACGCCGTGGCCCCGGGCTTCATCGAGACGGAGATGACGGCCCGGATCCCGGCGGCACGCCGCGAGGTCGCCCGCCGGCTGAACTCCCTCCAGCAGGGCGGTCTCCCGGAGGACGTGGCGCAGGCCGTGCTGTTCCTGGCCTCGGACGCCGCCGGCGGGATCAACGGCCAGACCCTGCGGGTCTGCGGGCAGAACCTGGTGGGGGCGTGAGCTCGGGCCGGGACCGGGTGCTCCTGCCCGGAACCCCGTCGCTGGGGCGCCTGTACGTGCGCGCGGCGGCGGCCGCGGCCGGCCGGGTCCTCCCCACCGGCCGGCGGCCCGGACGCCGCCACGACCGGGAGTCCTCCGCCGCGACGCTGCCGGCGGTGGAGCACGTGGCGGAGGGCGTCGGCGTGGAGGGGCCCCGCCACGAGGCGTTCTGCCGCACGGTGGGGGCGCCGCTGCGGGAGGGCCCGGGCGGGACGGAGGTCTTCCCCGGCCACCTGCACGCCCTCGCCTTCCCCGTGGCCATGAGCGTGCTGACGCGGCCCGACTTCCCGCTGCCGGTGCTGGGCATGGTCCACCTGGCCAACGAGGTCGAGCTCCTCCGGCCCGTCGCGGTGGGGGAGGAGCTCACCGTGACCGCCTGGGCCGAGCGGCTCCGGCCGCACCGGTCCGGCGCGCAGGTCGACGTCGTCGCCCGCCTCTCCGGGCCCGACGGGCACGCCGTGTGGACCGGGCGCTCCACCTACCTCTCGAAGGGGGTGCGTGTGCCCGGGCCCGTGCCGGAGGCACCGCGCCGGGACTTCCACCCGCCGGTCCCCACCGCGCTCTGGCGGCTGCCGGCGGGCACCGGCCGCGACTACGCCGCGGTCAGCGGGGACTGGAACCCGATCCACCTCTCGGCCGCCGGCGCACGGGCGCTGGGGATGGAGCGGGCGATCGCCCACGGCATGTACAGCGCCTCCCGGGCGCTCGCCGAGGCCGGGGTGCCCGCGGGGACGCCGCTGCGCTGGACCGTGGAGTTCGCCGCTCCCGTGCCGCTGCCGGCGACGGTCGCGGTCGCGTTCTCCGACGACGGCCGGGGCCCCGCCTGGCGCCGTTCGGAGTACGCCGGCTGGGACCCGCGGCGCCGCCGCCCGCACTTCACGGGCGGCGTCGAGCGGCTCGGGGCCCGAACCGCGCCCGGCCCGGACCGTCCCGGGTTCCCGACCGCCCCGGGCCGGGGCCACGCGGAGCCCGGGAGCCGTGCCGGACTCGAGGACCCGGGCGGGCCGGTGCGCCGGCGGCCGCCGCCGCGTGGGCCACAATGGTCGGGTGAGCCCACAGCAGAGCACTGACGAGCGCCCCGTCGACGCCACCGGCCAGGACCTCGACCAGGTCCCGCCGCCCGAGGCCCTCAAGGAGGAGTACGCCGACCTGGTGGAGCGCGTGCGCCGGGCGCGCACCGCCTACTACGTCGAGGACGCGCCCACGCTCGCCGACGCCGAGTACGACGCGCTCTACCGGCGGCTCGAGGAGATCGAGGCCCTGAACCCGGAGCTCGTGGCCAACGACTCGCCCACCCAGGAGGTCGGCGGCGAGGTCTCCGCGGCCTTCGCCCCCGTGCGGCACCTGGCGCGGATGTACTCGCTGGAGGACGTCTTCTCGGTCGAGGAGCTCGTCGCCTGGCTGGACAAGACCACCGCGTCCATCGCGGCCCTGCCGGACGCCCCGGACTCCGCCTGGCTGACGGAGCTGAAGATCGACGGGCTGGCCGTCAACCTGCTCTACCGCAACGGCGAGCTCGTGCGGGCCGCGACCCGCGGGGACGGCACGACCGGCGAGGACGTCACGCACAACGTGCGGACCATCGACGCCGTTCCCGCCGTCCTGGCCGGTGAGGACGTGCCCGAGGAGGTCGAGGTGCGCGGCGAGGTGTTCATCTCCTCGAGCGACTTCCGCGCGCTCAACGAGGCCATGGTCGCCGAGGGCAGAGCGCCGTTCGCGAACCCGCGCAACGCCGCCGCCGGCTCGTTGCGGCAGAAGGACCCGCAGGTCACCGCCCGGCGCCGGCTGTCCATGTTCGTCCACGGCGTGGGCGCGGCCACCGGCCTGCACGCGGACACGCAGTCGCAGGTCTACGACCTGCTGAAGCGGTGGGGGCTGCCGGTCAGCCCGTACTGCGCAGTGCTGTCCTCCACGGAGGAGGTCCTCGCCTTCATCGAGGAGTACGGTCGCCGGCGCCACGACCTCCTCCACGAGATCGACGGCATCGTGGTGAAGGTCGACGACCGCCGGACCCAGTTCCGGCTGGGGCACACCTCACGGGTGCCGCGCTGGTCCGTGGCCTACAAGTACCCGCCGGAGGAGGTGCACACGAAGCTGCTCGACATCCTCGTGAACGTGGGCCGCACCGGGCGCGTCACCCCCTACGGGCTCATGGAGCCCGTACGGGTCGCCGGCTCCACGGTCGAGATGGCCACGCTCCACAACCAGGACGTCGTGAAGGCCAAGGGCGTGCTCATCGGCGACACGGTGGTGCTGCGCAAGGCGGGAGACGTCATCCCCGAGATCGTGGGCCCCGTGGTCGCCCTGCGGGACGGCACGCAACGGGAGTTCGTGATGCCCACGCACTGCCCGTCCTGCGGCACCGAGCTGCGCCCGGCCAAGGAGGGCGACGTCGACATCCGCTGCCCCAACGCCCGCAGCTGTCCCGCCCAGCTGCGGGAGCGGGTCTTCCACGCGGCCGGCCGCGGCGCCTTCGACATCGAGGCCCTGGGCTACGAGGCCGCCCTGGCCCTGACGCGCCCCGACGAGCCGGAGGACCCGCCGCTCACGAGCGAGGCGCAGCTGTTCGACCTCAGGCCCGAGGACCTGCGGGACGTGCGCATCCGCCGGGAGAAGAAGTCGAAGGGCGTGCCCACGGGCGAGGCGGAGCTGGTGCCGTACTTCTGGAGCAAGGGCACGGCGAAGAAGCCCTCCGAGCCCACGGCCACCACGCGCAAGCTCTTCGACGAGCTCGAGAAGGCCAAGTCGCAGCCGTTGTGGCGGGTGCTCGTCGCACTGTCCATCCGGCACGTCGGACCCACCGCGGCGCGGTCACTGGCCACGGCCTTCGGGTCGATGCAGGCGATCCGGGACGCCGACGAGGAGACCCTCGCGCAGGCCGACGGCGTGGGCCCGACGATCGCCGCGGCCCTCGGCGAGTGGTTCGCCGAGCCCTGGCGCCGCGAGATCGTCGAACGCTGGGCCGCCGCGGGGGTGCGCATGGAGGACGAGGTGGACGAGTCCGTGCCCCGTACCCTCGAGGGGACCACGGTCGTGATCACCGGAACCCTCGAGCGCTTCAGCCGGGACTCCGCGAAGGAGGCGGTCCTCGTGCGCGGGGGCAAGGCCTCCGGGTCGGTGTCGAAGCGGACGGACTTCCTGGTGGCGGGCGAGAGCGCCGGCACGAAGCTGGACAGGGCCGAGCAGCTGGGGGTGCCGGTGCTCGACGAGGCGGGCTTCGAGCGGCTCCTCGCGGAGGGCCCGGCCGCCTTCCCCACCGGCGAGGACGCCCAGGGCGAGCGGCGGGACGGGACGCCGGACGGGCACCAGGACGAGACACGGGAAAGTCACCAGGACGAGACACGGGAACGGAACGGGGAGTGAGCATGGGACGGCACGACGACGTACTGGAGGGACTCGGGCCCACAGGGGCGCACCTGGAGGAGCTGCTGGACGTGGCCCTGGCGGCCGCCGCCGCCGGAGCCGAGGTCCTGCGGGGACGCGACGCCGCCCGGCTCGACATCTCGGGCAAGACCGGTGAGGGCGACTGGGTGACCCGCTTCGACGTGGCCGCCGAGCAGGCGGTGATGCGCGCGCTCCTGGACCGCCGTCCCGACGACACGGTCACCGGTGAGGAGTCGGGGACGCACCGCCCCGACCGGCCCTCCGGCGTGCGCTGGTCGGTGGACCCCCTGGACGGCACCACGAACTTCATCCGCGGGATCGTCTACTACTGCACGTCCGTGGCCGCCGCCGACGCCGAGGGAAACTGGCTCGTCGGCGTCGTGGACGCGCCGGCCCTGCGCCGCCGCTACTTCGCGGTCCGGGGCGCCGGCGCCTGGCTCGAGGCGGACGGCCTCACCCGGCGGCTGGAGGGGCCGGAGCCCGGCCGCCCAGGGCGCCTCTACGGGACCGGCTTCTCGTTCGACCCGGTCCGGCGGGAGCGCCAGATAGACGGTTTCGTCGCCACCATGCAGCAGTACACGGACATGCGCCGGCTGGGCTCGGCGGCACTGGACCTGTGCATGGTGGCCGACGGCACGCTCGACGGATACGGCGAGCAGGGCCTGCACGAGCACGACTGGGCCGCCGGAGCGCTGATCGCCGAGGAGGCGGGGGCGCTCGTGACGCGTCCCCTGCTGCCCTCCCCGGCCGACGGCGAGGTGCCGGTGGAGGAGCGCCTCGGGGCCTGGATCACCGCACGTGAGAGCGGCATTCCGGGCTGAGGGGCCGGCAGCGCGGGGGCCACGGCGGGTGTGAGATGCCTCTCGTGACTTGACCGAGACAAAACCGTTGCCATAGCGTGACCTAAGAAGCGTTCTTCCCGAGGTCCGCCTCCGCTTCTCCGAGCGCACCTTCTGGTATGGCGTGCTCGACCGCCGGTGTTCGTCACGACCCGGCACCCCTTTGGACAAAGCATGTGTCTTGCATCACGTCAAGGAAAAAGGGCTAGCGGAACAGAAATCGTTACGCTACTGTGATAACCAGCTTCCCCGGGAACTCTCTGCGGGGATCCCGTGTGCTCCGAGCCAGTTCTCGGGCGCTCCACAACTTCATGCTGGGTGCTGCCGTAACACCGTACGTCGTCTGAAGGGCAGACACCTGTAAGCACTTACCCAACAACACCTTGACGGGTAGACGACGGCGCGAAGACATCCGGGGACGGAAACGAGCGCAGGTGGCCCCAGGGAGCATCATGACCAACACCTCCGCTGTTCGTCGCAACGTCCGCCGCGGTGCCGCCGCCCTGATCCTGGGTGGAACCGCTGTCGGCGCCATGGCCCTTCCCGCCAACGCCGCCCCCGCCTCCACCTGGGACGCCCTCGCCCAGTGCGAGTCCGGCGGCAACTGGGGCATCAACACCGGCAACGGCTTCTCCGGTGGCCTGCAGTTCACCCCGTCCACCTGGGCCGCCTTCGGCGGTACCGGTGCTCCGCAGGACGCCAGCCGTGAGCAGCAGATCGCCGTCGCCGAGAACGTCCTGGACGGCCAGGGCTGGGGCGCCTGGCCCGCCTGCTCCGCCAAGCTCGGCCTGAGCGGCTCCGCCGCCCCCTCCGCGAACCCGATGGGCTCCGCCACCGTGGCCCCGCAGTCGGTCCAGGCCCCGGCCCCGGTCGAGGCCCCGGCCCCGGCTCCCGCCCCGGCCGTCGCCCCGGCCCCGGCTCCCGCCCCGGTCGTCGAGTACGTCGCCCCCGCCGCCACCGTGGCCCCGGCCGCCGTGTCCGGCACCTACACCGTCGAGGCCGGCGACACCCTGTCGAAGATCGCCATCAAGCTCGGCATCCAGAACTGGCAGGACCTCGCGGCCGCCAACGCCGACACCATCGCCGACCCGGACCTGATCTTCGTCGGCCAGGTGCTCAACCTCCCCGCCTGATCCTCCTCGGATCGGCCGCACGGGCGCCGCGCCCGCGCACACGACGAAGGGCCTCTCCCCGCACGGGAGGGGCCCTTCGTCGTGTCCGCGGTGCCGCTCGTGGTGCCCGGGGTACGGCGCGGGCGCCCCGGGGCGCGAGCCCGGCGGCGGGCGCGCCCGGTGGCGGCCCCGCCGCCGGCGACGTCAGGAGGTCTGGGGCCACAGCCAGCGCTCGGCGGGCTCGACCACGGCGTCGCCGAAGCTCACCGAGCGCTCCGCGCCCTTGAGCCGGTACGGCTGGACCACGGTCAGTGCCTCGCCCTCACGGTGCTCCGTCTCGACGGCCACGGCCGTCTGGCCGGAGCGGTCCGGCAGCGTGACCGGGAAGGCCACGGCCGCGCAGACGACCTCGTCCCGCAGCTGCGCGGCTTTCTCGCGCAGGGCGTCCAGAGCGGCCTCGGGGGAGAGCTCCACGGCCTGCCCGGCCGGCAGGGTGTCCAGCTCGTACTCGCCGTCCTTGCGGGCGGTGACGAGGAACGCGGGCAGCACGCCGTGCCCCCTGAGCTGGTCCTCGGCCACGGCCTGGACGTGCGCCATGACCGTGTCCACGGTCGCGGCCGCGTCCTTGCTGATCCGCTGGCGCCACGCGTTCGCCGCGTCCGCGGCCTGCACGGCGCGCGTCGCCCTGCCGGGACGGGCACCGCGCTCCTTCCGGGCGCCGCGGGCCTTCTTCGTGCGTGCGGGGGTGCTCTTGGCCATCTCGGGATGCTCCTGTGTGGTGGGCGTTCGTCCTCCCAGCGTAGGCCCCTCCCACCCCCAGTCCGCCGCGCGGGAGGGACGCAGCGCGCGGCTAGACTGGACCGGAAACCACCCCGACCACGAGCAGGAGTGTGCATGTCTGCGATCACCCGTGAGCAGGTCGCCCACCTGGCGAAGCTCGCGCACATCGAGATGACGGACGAGGAGCTGCGGTCCATGGCGGACGAGCTCGACCTCGTCGTCGACTCGGTCGCCTCCGTCAGCGAGGCCGCCGGCCCGGACGTCCCCGCCACCAGCCACCCGATCCCGCTGCAGAACGTGTTCCGCGAGGACGTCGTGGGCGAGACCCTCACCGCCGAGGAGTCGCTGCTCAACGCGCCCGACGCCGCCGAGGGCAAGTTCAAGGTGCCCGCGATCCTGGACGAGGAGTAGTCGCATGACCACCACCGGTACCCCTGAGGGCGTCGTCGGCCTCCCGGCCGCCGAGCTCGCCCGGAAGCTCGCCGCCGGGGAGATCAGCTCGGTCGAGGCCGTCCAGGCCCACCTGGACCGCATCCGGGACACGGACGGCGACCTCGCCGACCCTGCCGACCGAGGCCGCGGCAAGACCGGCCTCAACGCCTTCCTGCACGTCAATGCCGAGGAGGCCCTCGCCGTGGCGGCAGAGGTGGACGGCGCCCGTGCCCGAGGCGAGGAGCTTCCGGGCCTCGCCGGCGTCCCCGTGGCCGTCAAGGACCTCATCGTCACCAAGGGCCAGCCCACCACCGCCGCGTCCAGGATGCTCGAGGGCTGGATGAGCCCGTACGACGCCACCGTGACCCGGAGGCTGCGCGCCGCCCGGATGCCGATCCTGGGCAAGACGAACCTCGACGAGTTCGCCATGGGCTCCTCCAACGAGCACTCGGCCTTCGGCGACACCCGCAACCCCTGGGACCTGACCCGGATCCCGGGCGGCTCCGGCGGCGGGTCCGCCGCCGCGGTGACCGCCTTCCAGGCGCCGCTGGCCCTGGGCACCGACACCGGCGGCTCCATCCGGCAGCCGGCGGCCCTGACCGGCTCCGTGGGGGTGAAGCCGACCTACGGCGGCGTCTCCCGCTACGGCGTGATCGCGATGGCCTCGTCCCTCGACCAGGTCGGCCCCGTGGCCCGGACCGT
The DNA here is from genome assembly GCF_044462265.1 of Kocuria rhizosphaerae. Lineage (NCBI taxonomy): Bacteria > Bacillati > Actinomycetota > Actinomycetes > Micrococcales > Micrococcaceae > Kocuria > Kocuria rhizosphaerae. The sequence goes on along the minus strand of NZ_JBISWL010000131.1, from coordinate 19,823 downwards.
GCTCGACGCGGCGCTGCTGCACGAGGTGGTCGGCGGGCACGACCCGCAGGACTCCACCTCGCTGCCCGACCCGGTGGGCGAGTTCGCGGCCCAGGCCCGGGCCGGTGCCGCCGACGGCGGTCTGCGCGGCCTGCGCGTGGGCGTGGTCAAGGAGCTCACGGGCGAGGGCTTCCAGCCCGGCGTCCAGCAGCGCTTCGACGAGGCCGTCGAGCTGCTGCGCTCCGCGGGCGCGGACGTCGTCGAGGTCTCGACCCCGAACTTCAGGTACGCCCTGGGCGCGTACTACCTCATCATGTCCTCGGAGGTCTCCTCGAACCTCGCGAAGTACGACGGCGTCCGCTACGGCCACCGCGTGCTGCCCGAGGACGGCCCGCTGACCATCGAACGGGTGATGGGCGCCACGCGCGCCGCGGGCTTCGGCGCGGAGGTCAAGCGCCGGATCATCCTGGGCACGTACGCGCTCTCGGCGGGATACTACGACGCCTACTACGGCTCGGCCCAGAAGGTCCGCACCCTGGTCCAGCGCGACTTCGCGGCCGCCTTCGACCAGGTGGACGTGCTCGTCTCGCCGACCGCCCCGACGACGGCGTTCGAACGCGGCGCCGTGGACGAGTCGGCGGACCCGATGCAGATGTACCTCAACGACATCGCGACGATCCCGACCAACCTCGCCGGCGTGCCGGCGATCTCCGTGCCCGGTGGCCTCGCTCCCGAGGACGGGCTGCCGGTCGGCATCCAGTTCATGGCCCCGGCCCGGGAGGACGCCCGGCTCTACCGGGCGGCGGCCGGCCTCGAGGCGCTGCTCGAGGAGCGCTGGGGCGGACCCGTCTGGCGGGACCTGCCGGACACCGCCGCACTGGTCCGCGAGCTCGCCGAGTCCACCGTGTCCGCCGCACCCGTCCGGGGAGGAGCCCGCTGATGACCCAGACCACCGAAGAGGTCCTGTCCTTCGACGAGGCCCTCGAGAAGTACGACCCCGTCCTGGGCTTCGAGGTCCACGTGGAGCTCAACACCCGGACCAAGATGTTCGACGCCGCCCCCAACGTCTTCGGGGACGAGCCGAACACCAACGTCACCCCGGTCTCGCTGGGGCTGCCCGGCGTGCTCCCCGTGGTCAACCGCGTGGCCGTCGAGTCGGCGATCAAGCTCGGTCTGGCGCTGGGCTGCGAGATCCGCCCGGTCTCCCACTTCGCGCGGAAGAACTACTTCTACCCGGACACCCCGAAGAACTTCCAGACCTCCCAGTACGACGAGCCGATCGCCGAGAACGGCTCCGTCGACGTCGAGCTGGAGGACGGCACGGTCTTCACCGTGGAGATCGAGCGGGCCCACATGGAGGAGGACGCGGGCAAGCTCACGCACATGGGCGGGACGGCCGGGCGGATCCACGGCGCCGACTTCTCCCTGGTCGACTACAACCGCGCCGGGGTCCCCCTCATCGAGATCGTGACCAAGCCGATCGTGGGCGCCGGGGCCCGGGCCCCCGAGCTCGCCCGGGTCTACGTGGCCGCGATCCGGGAGATCGTGAAGAACCTCGGGATCTCCGACGCCCGCATGGAGCGCGGCAACGTCCGCTGCGACGCCAACGTCTCCCTCATGCCGAAGGGGGCCACCACGTTCGGCACGCGGTCGGAGACCAAGAACGTGAACTCCCTGCGTTCCGTCGAGCGTGCCGTGCGCTACGAGATCCAGCGCCACGCCGCGGTCCTCGACGCCGGGGGCACGATCGTGCAGGAGACCCGGCACTGGCACGAGGACACCCGCTCCACCACGAGCGGGCGCCCGAAGTCCGACGCCGACGACTACCGGTACTTCCCCGAGCCCGACCTCGTGCCGGTGGTGACCGACGCCGAGTGGATCGAACGGCTGCGCGCCGAGCTGCCCGAGCCGCCGGCCGAGCGCCGGCGGCGGCTCAAGGCGGACTGGGGCTTCTCCGACGAGGAGTTCCGGGACGTCGTCAACGCCGGTGTGCTCCACGAGATCGAGCAGACGGTCTCGGCCGGAGCGGCGCCCGCCGTGGCCCGCAAGTGGTGGATGGGCGAGATCGCCCGCATCGCGAAGCAGCAGGAGGCCGACATCGCGGCGCTCGGCGTCACGCCGGGGACCGTGGTGGAGCTCGACGCGCTGATCGACGCCGGCCGGATCAACGACAAGCTGGCCAAGAAGGTGCTGCAGCACGTCATCGACGGCGAGGGCACCCCGTCCGAGGTCGTCGAGGCGCGGGGGCTCGCGGTCGTCTCCGACGACTCCGTGCTGACCGCCGCGATCGACGACGCGATGGCCCAGATGCCCGACGTCGTGGCCAAGGTCCGGGCCGGCAAGGTCCAGGCCGTCGGCGCCCTCATCGGCCCGGTCATGAAGGCCACGCGCGGCCAGGCCGACGCCGGGCGCGTGCGGGAGCTGATCCTGGCGAAGCTCGGCGTCCAGGGCTGAGCGGCACCCGGGCCCCGGCCCGGGTGCTCGTCGCGGCCTCCTCCTCGCCGCGGGTCTCCCGCCGAGGGGTCGCCTCCCGTCTCCCGCAGCGCCGAGGGGTCGCGTCTGTACGGAAAACCGCACGGAATCTGTCTGGATGCGACCCCTCGGCGGGGCCGCTGAGCGGAACACGACCCCTCGCGGCATCGGACGGTGGACGCGTCGGATCAGGCGCCGGGAAAAAGCCGCGGTGGAGCAGGCGTGCACGATGGCGGTGCGGCCTCTGGCTGGACCGGCGTGCGAGCATGGGCGCATGGATCCTGTCTGCGACGTGCTCGTGATCGGCGGCGGCATCGCCGGCCTGTCCCTGGTCTCGGAGCTGGCCGGCCGACGGAGCGGCGGGAGCGGGGTCGTGCTGGCCGAGTCGGAGCCGGTGCTGGCCCACCACACCTCCGGCCGCTCCGCGGAACAGCTCACCCCCAGCTACGGTCCGCCTCCCGTGCGGGAGCTCACCGCGCTCACGGTCGCGGCCCTCCTGGACCCCCGGCCCGCTCCGCCGCGTCCGCTGGCGTGGCCCAGCAGCAAGGTCCTCGTGGGCACCGTGGACCAGCTGCGCGCGGAGTCCGCTCCCGGCACGCAGGAGCTCTCCCGCGCAGCCCTCGTGGAGCTGTGCCCCGAGCTGGCCTGCTCCCCGGCGGAGCTGGTGCAGGCCGGGCGGCTCGACACGTCGTCGGTCCGCACCGACGCGGCCGCCCTCGTGGCGTGGCACCGCGACCGCGCCGCGGCGGCCGGTGTCCGGATTCTCACGGGAGCGCCGGTGACGGCCCTCGACGCGGACGACGGCGGATTCACCGTCACGGCCGGCCCGCACCGGCTCCGCGCCCGGCGGGTCGTCGACGCGGCCGGCGCGTGGGCGGACGGAGTGGCCTCCCTCGCCGGCGCCGCTCCGCTGGGCCTGCGGCCGCTGCGCCGCACGGCGGCCCTCGTGCGGCTCGCGAAGCCCCTGGCACCGGACCACCCCATGGTCGTCGCGGCGGACCACCGCTGGTACTACCGGCGCCACGGGGACGGGGCCCTGGTCTCCCCGTGCGAGGCCGTGCCGAGCGAGCCGTGCGATGCCCTGCCGGTCGCCGAGGACGTCGAGGACCTGGTGGCCATCCTCAACGCCGTGACGTCCCTGGGGATCACAGGGGTCGTGCGGGCCTGGACGGGACTGCGCACCGAGAGCCCCGACGGCGTGCCCGTCTGCGGCTTCGACCCTGACGTCCCGGGCCTGCTGTGGCTGGCGGGGCAGTCCGGCTACGGTTTCCAGACCAGCAGCGCCATGGCTCGCGCGGCCGCGGACCTGCTGCTCGAGGACGCCGTCGGCCCGTGGTGCTCTCCGGGGACCGCGGCCGCCCTGGATCCGGCCCGCTTCCGCCGCTGAGCCCGCCGGGGGTCGCGTTGCGCGTCGCGAGTGACACGGCGGGTCCCGTCTCGCCATGATCCGGGCCGCCCGGCATCCAGACGAGACCCCTCGGTGGGGATGTGGGGTGTTGGCGACTCCTCGGACGGGGCGGTCCGGGCGGCTCGGGTCAGGAACCGGCCAGCCCCACACGGTCGAGCACCCAGGCGTGCTCCCAGGCCGTGTCCCGCCACTGGGCGTAGCGCCCGGAGGCCCCGCCGTGGCCCCCGGCCATCTCGCAGCGGAGCAGCACCGGGTGCTCGGCGGTCGTCGCCTCGCGCAGCGCGGCCACCCACTTGGCGGGCTCCACGTAGAGCACGCGGGTGTCGTTGAGGCTGGTGACCGCGAGGACCGGCGGATAGGGGAGGGGGCGGACGTTCTCGTAGGGAGAGTAGTCGCGCATGTACCGGTAGACGTGCGGGTCCTCGATGGGGTTGCCCCACTCCTCCCACTCCAGCGCCGTCAGGGGCAGGGAGGGGTCGAGGATCGAGGTCAGCGGGTCCACGAAGGGCACGGCGGCGAGGGCGCCGCAGTACTTCTCGGGGGCCAGGTTGAGCACCGCGCCGACGAGCAGCCCGCCGGCGGAGCCGCCCATCGCGAGGATCCGCCGTTCGTCGACGTCCGGGCGGGACGCGAGGTGGTCGGTGACCGCCACGAAGTCGGTGAAGGTGTTGGCCTTGTGCAGCTTCTTGCCGTGCTCGTACCAGGAGCGGCCCAGCTCGCCGCCGCCGCGCACGTGGGCCACCGCCCAGATCATGCCCCGGTCCAGCAGGGACAGCCGGGAGACGGAGAAGGCCGGGTCGGTGGAGTGCTCGTAGGAGCCGTAGGCGTACTGCAGCACGGGCGCCGGCACGGCAGGGTCGAGGTCTGCGCGGCGCACGAGGGAGACGGGGATCCGGGTGCCGTCGGCGGCGGCGGCCCAGTCCCGCTCGACCGTGTAGTCGGCGGGGTCGTAGCCGCCGAGCACCGTGGCCTCGCGCCGCAGCAGCGGCTCCCGGGGCAGGGCGTCGTCGTCGCCCGCGGCCCCCGCGGCGAAGAGGTCGTACACGCGCGGGGGCGTCGTGAAGGAGGTGTAGGAGAGCCGGACCACGGGGGCGTCGTGCTCGGCGGCGGTGACGGCCGCGGTGTAGAGCTCCTCCGGGAAGTCCGGTTCCACGGGGACGGCCTGGGCGGGCGTGCCGAGCCCGTCCAACGGCAGGACCCGGACCCGCAGCGTCGTGTCCGCGCGGACGGAGACCACCAGGTGGCCGGCCGTCACGGCGCACCCGTTGACGCGCACCGTGTCCGAGGCCGGCACGACGTCGCGCAGCGCCACGTCCGCGACGGAGCGGCCCAGCTCCCCGGCGTCCATGAGGGAGACCCGTGAGTTGGGCGCCTCGTGGTCGTGGGTGAGCAGGATCTGCTCCCGGCCCTCGAGCAGCAGCGGCTCGGCCTCGTAGAGCACACGGTCGGTGCGCGGCAGGACCACCTGCAGCGGGGCCGCGGGGTCCTCGAGCGGTTGGAGGAGCACCTCGGAGTACTCGGAGCAGGTGGCCTCCACCACGAGCCGGCGGCGGTCGGCGGACAGCCCCGCGCCCAGCCACATCCCGGGGTCCGGTTCTTCGTGCACGACGACGTCGTCGGCCACCGGGGTGCCCAGGACGTGGCGGCGCAGTTGGTGGGGCCGCCAGGTCTCGTCCACCACGACGTAGTAGACGGCACGCGAGTCCGGGGAGAGGAAGGAGCCGTAGAACGTGCCGGGGATCTCGTCGTCCAGCAGGACCCCCGTGGTGAGGTCGCGGATCCGCAGCGTGAAGCGCTCGTCGCCGGTGACGTCCTCCGCCCACGCGAGCAGCTGCCCGTCCTCGGAGACGTCGAAGCTGCCGAGGGAGTAGAACTCGTGCGCGGCGGACTCGGCGTTCGCGTCGAGGAGCACCTGCTCGCCGGCCATGGTGGCGCCCGGCTCGACGACCGGCGGGGTCCAGTCGCTCAGGACGTCGCCCGTGACGGGCGCCGGCACGCGGCAGAAGACCTGGTGCGCCCCGCCCTCGACGGTCCGGGAGAAGTACCACCAGTTCCCGCGGCGGTTGGGCACGGACAGGTCCGTCTCCTGCGTGCGGCCCCGGATCTCCTGGAAGAGCGTCTCGCGCAGTCCCGCGAGGTGGGCGGTCCTGGCCTCCGCGTGGTCGTTCTCGGCCGTGAGGTGGGCCAGCACCCCGGGGTCCTCCTTGTTCCGCATCCACTCGTACGGGTCGGAGAACACGTGGCCGTGGAACGACCGCTCGACGGGCTGCCGGCGGGTCGGGGGAGGAAGCGAAGTCATGGGTCCCATCCTAGGGAAGCGCGGCGGGACTCCTCCCCGGGACGGGCCCGACGGGCGCCCGGTGCCAGAATGGCGGCATGAGCACCCCCTCCCACCGGGCTCCGCGTCCACCCGCCTTCGCCTCGACCCGCGCCGACCTGTGGGTGCAGATCCTCCTGGTGCTGGGCGTGTCGCTGGGCGCCTCGGCCCTGTACGCGGTGATCTCGCTGTCCGAGGACCTGGCCCGGGGCCCCCTGTCCGAGGCGCGGACGACCATGAACCCGCCGTTGAGCCTGCAGCCGCTGTTCGACCTGGTCCGCCAGCTCACGGGCATCGCGCTGGACCTCGTCCCGGTCCTGCTCGCGCTGTACCTGCTCGCCGGTTCGGCGGGCGCGGTGCGCAGCGTCCGCCGCCGGGTCGGCCTGGACGCCCGGATGCCGGTCCCGGACCTCGGGCTGGGGGCCCTGCTGTTCCTGGTCATGGGACTGGGCACACTTGCCCTCTACGGTGCGGGCCGGGCCCTGGGCGTCACGGCCACGGTGACCACGTCCGGTCTCGACGCGCACTGGTGGACGGTCCCGGTGCTGCTGCTCTCGGCGCTGCGCCACTCGCTCCTCGAGGAGGTCGTGGTGGTCGTCTTCCTCACCGACCGGCTGACCCGCATCGGGTGGCGCTGGCCGGTGGTGCTGGTGGTCACGGCCCTGTTCCGGGGCAGCTACCACCTCTACCAGGGGATCGGCCCGTTCCTGGGCAACGTGGTGATGGGTCTCGTGTTCGCGGAGCTCTACCGGCGCACCGGGCGGGTCATGCCGCTCGTCGTCGCGCACTTCCTGCTCGACGCCGCGGCGTTCGTCGGCACCGCCTGGTTCCTGGGCTGAGCCGCACGTGCCCGCCCCGGACGCTCAGATGGTCACGCGGCCGTCCGGGGTGTCGAAGGCGACCGCGAGCAGGCCGGGCGTCCCGTCCGGATAGCGCCACTCGACGTCGAGGTCCTGCAGGGCGGTCTCCACGGGGGCGCCCAGCCACTCCGTGACCCGGTCCCGCGAGCCGGCGATGCACATGCCCTGGAGCGAAACGTCCGTGATCCGGGCCTGGGAGGGGTGCATCTGCGGGTCGGAGTCGAAGTGCACCATGAACGGCAGCTGTGGGTCGGCGATCAGGCCCTTCACGCCGATCTGGTGCCACTCCAGGACCCGGCCGTCCGGGAACACGCGCTGGCCGGGCACGGCCCGGCGACCGAGCCGCCGCTCGAAGGGGGCGAGGTCGTCCACCTCGACGACCCAGCCGAGCCAGCCGCCGCCCGCGGCGGAGCGGGCGCGCACGGCCTGTCCGAAGGGCGCCTTCTCGGCGGCCGGGTGCTCGAGGGCCTCGACGACCTCGACGTACTGGCGGCCGGTGAGCGGGAGAATCATGTTGCGGGTGCCGAACCGTGGGTGCACACCGCCCTTGACGGGCTCGATGCCCAGCTGGTCGGCGATGGCCTCGGTGGTCGCCTCCAGGCCCTCCGGGCGGCAGGCGTAGGACACGTGGTCGACTCTCATGGGCTCATCGTGGCACCGTGTGAGTTTGGTCTCCAAATCGGTCGCGGGCCGTCCGTTCCGGCGACGGGACGGGTGTTCCGCGCCGTGTCCGCACGGCCGGGAACGGCCCCGGCTTGACGCCGCGTCGCCCGAATCCGGAGAATGCTGTCCAGGTCATGAGCGCCAGCGTGCAAGCCCCAGCTAGCTGGCCGGCAACCCTCCACCGCGGTGGGGTGCCCTGGGTGAAGACCAGGCTCCTCGCGACCGGCGAGCGAGCAAGCGCGGGTCCCCGGTGCCCGGCCGTCGAACGGCCGCACCACCACGGTCGGCGACCGGACCCCTGACCTTCCGCAAGGAGCTCACGGCATGCCCGAGTCCACCGCCTCCCCGGCGCAGCACCCCACTCCCGAGAACCCGTCCGGGTGGGCGTTCGAGACCCAGCAGATCCACGCGGGCCAGAGCCCCGACCCCGTCACCGGCTCGCGGGCGCTGCCGATCCACCAGACGACGTCGTTCGTCTTCCCGGACGCCCGGGCGGCCGCCGACCGGTTCGCGCTCGCGGAGCTCGGCCCGATCTACACCCGGATCGGGAACCCCACGACGGAGGTCGTGGAGAAGCGCATCGCTGCGCTCGAGGGCGGTGTCGGGGCCCTCATGCTCAGCGCCGGGCAGTCGGCCACGACGTTCGCCGTGCTCAATGTCGCCGGAGCGGGGGACCACGTGGTGGCCAGCCCCAGCCTCTACGGCGGGACCTTCAACCTCTTCAAGTTCACCCTGGCCAAGCTCGGCATCGACACGACCTTCGTGGACGACCCGGACGACCCCGAGGCGTGGCGGCGCGCCGTGCGGCCGAACACCAAGGCCTTCTACGCGGAGACCATCCCCAACCCGCGAAACGACGTCCTGGACATCGAGACGGTCGCCGGGATCGCCCACGAGAACGAGGTGCCGCTGATCGTGGACAACACGGTCGCGACCCCGTACCTCGTCCAGCCGCTGCGCTGGGGAGCGGACGTCGTGGTGCACTCGGCGACCAAGTTCCTGGGCGGGCACGGCACGGCCATCGGCGGCGTGATCGTGGACTCCGGGAACTTCGACTACGGCCGGTACCCGGAGCGCTTCCCCGGCTTCAACGAGCCCGACGAGTCCTACGGCGGCCTCGTCTACGCGGAGACGCTCGGGGCCGACGGCGTGTTCGGCGTGAACCTCTCCTACGTCCTCAAGGCCAGGGTCCAGCTCCTGCGCGACCTCGGCTCGGCGATCTCGCCGTTCAACGCCTTCCTCATCGAGCAGGGCATCGAGACCCTGTCCCTGCGCATGGAACGCCACGTGGCCAACGCCGGGACGGTGGCCCGCCGGCTCGAGGCGCGCGAGGACGTGCGCTCCGTGTCCTGGGCCGGCCTCGAGTCCTCGCCGTGGCACGAGCGCGCGCGGAAGTACGCGCCCCGCGGGGCCGGCTCGATCGTCGGCTTCGTGCTCGACGGCGGACGCGAGGCCGGCGCCGCGTTCGTCGACGCGCTGTCGCTGCACTCGAACGTGGCGAACATCGGGGACGTCCGCTCGCTCGTGATCCACCCGGCGTCCACGACCCACAGCCAGCTGCTGCCGGAGGAGCAGCTGGCCGCCGGCGTGGAGCCCGGCTTCGTCCGGCTCTCCGTGGGCCTCGAGAACGTCGAGGACATCCTGGCGGACCTCGAGCTGGGATTCGCGGCCGCGGCCGCGTGCAGGGGGCAGGAGCGGGCGTGACGGTGGTGCGGGGCGCCGACGCCGGGTCCGACGTCCGGGAGGACGGCGTGCCCCGGCACGCCGAGATCGGCACGCTGGAGCTCGAGTCGGGCTTCCGGCTGCCCGAGGTCCGGCTCGCCTACGAGACGTGGGGGACCCTGGCCCCGGACGGCTCCAACGCCGTGCTCGTGGAGCACGCCCTCACCGGGGACACCCACGTGGCCGCCGGCCGGGCGCGCCCCGGCGCCACGGAGGCCGAGCGCATCGCGGCGCTCAGTCCCGGCTGGTGGGAGGGGCTGATCGGTCCCGGGGCCGCCCTGGACACCGACCGGTACTTCGTGGTGTGCGCCAACATCGTGGGGGGCTGCTACGGCTCCACGGGCCCGGCCACCCCGGCGCCGGCGAGCGTGGACCCCGAGCGCCGGCCCTGGGGTTCCCGCTTCCCCCTCGTGACGGTGCGGGACTCCGTGCACGCCGAGGCGGCCCTGGCGGACGTCCTCGGGATCGACTCCTGGCGCCTGGTGCTCGGCGGGTCCATGGGCGGGGCCCGTGCGCTGGAGTGGGCCGTGACCCACCCGGACCGGGTCCTGGCGTGCGCCGTGGTCGCGGCGTGCGCGCAGTCCAGCGCGGAGCAGATCGCGTGGGGCCAGGCGCAGAACCTGGCGATCCGCCAGGACCCCCACTTCCGTGGCGGGGACTACTACGACGGTCCGCCGCCGATCGCCGGGCTGGGACTCGCCCGGCGGATCGCGCACATCACCTACCGCTCGGCCGCCGAGCTCCACGACAGGTTCGGCCGGGCCCCCCAGACGGACGAGCAGGTGATCGGCACCCACGCGGACGGCCGCGGCCGCTACCAGGTGGAGAGCTACCTCGACCACCAGGCGTCCAAGCTCGCCGGCCGCTTCGACGCCAACAGCTACCTGGCCGTCAACGAGGCGCTCATGTCCCACGACGTCGCGCGGGGCCGGGGCACGGTCGAGGAGGCCCTCTCGGTGGCCTCGTGCGAGTGGCTGGTGGCCGCGGTCGACTCGGACCGGCTGTACCTGCCCCACGAGTCCGACCTCCTGGCCGCGGCCCTGCCGGGCACGGTCCGCCGGCACACGCTGTCCTCCCGCTCCGGGCACGACGGCTTCCTCATCGAGTCGGTGCAGCTGGGGAGGCTCCTGCGGGAGACCGTGCTGCGCGGCGACTGAGGCGGTCCCGCCCCCGGCCCGCACGGCGACGGCCGTCGGACCGCGGCCGGAGCCTCCTCCAGCCGGGCCGCGCCCGGGGCCGTGCGGGCGGCGCGCCCGCCCCCGGCGGGTCGGATGGCAGACTGGACCCATGACCCAGGACACCACCTCCACCGGACCCGCCGCCCCCTTCACCGTCTGGAGCAACGACGCCGACGCCCGTCCCGGCACGCCGCTGCTCGTGCTCCTGCACGGGTACGGGTCCCACGAGCGCGACCTGATGGCGCTCGTGCCCTCGCTGCCGCGCGAGTTCAGCGTGGCGTCCGTGCGTGCGCCGCAGCCGGCCCAGATGGGCTACCAGTGGTTCCCCCTGGCCGCGGACCTGAGCTTCTCCCTGGACCGCGTCGCGGAGGCCGTCGAGCCCGTGGCCGCGTGGCTGCGGGAGATCGCCGCGCAGCACTCGAGCACGACGCTGCTGGGCTTCTCGCAGGGCATGGCCATGGCCACCTCCCTGGCCCGGCACATGCCCGGGGAGATCGACGCCGTGGTCGGCCTGTCCGGCTTCGTGGTGCCCGGCGAGCACCGGCTCTTCGCCGACGACCGGCTCCGGGAACGCCCGCTGCGCATGTTCTGGGGCCGGGACCCGCAGGACCCCGTCATCCCGCAGGAGATGGTGGACGCCACCGCGGAGTGGATGCTCGAGCACGCCGACGTCATGAAGGTGCAGTACACCGGCGTGGGCCACGGCATCAGCCAGCAGGAGCTCGGCCACGTGCGGGAGTACCTCGACCACGTGGTCCTCGGGGACGGGGCGGTCAGCCCCCGGCGGTGATCCGGACCGCGGCGCCGCCCGCGGCGACGACGTCGCCGGGGTGCAGCTGACGCCCTCGGCGCGTCTCGACCTCGCCGTTGACCGTGACCTCGCCGCCCTCGACGAGCCCGCGGGCGTGGGCGCCGTCCTCGGCGAGATTGGCCAGCTTGAGGGCCTGGCCGAGCCGGATCATGTCGTCGCGGATGGGCAGGTCGTCGTGGGCATCGGGCTGCTGCGGAGGGGTCATGGGCCCATTGTCCCAGGCGCGACCGCCGGGACACGATCTAGGCTGGGCCCGTGCCCGCACCCGAGCTTCCCGTCCCCCGGATCCTCGCCGTGCTCGGACCGGTCCTGGCCGTGCTGGCCGGCTCGCTCCTGGCCGTCCAGTCCCGGATCAACGGCGTGCTCGGCACCTCCCTGGGCGATCCCGTCACGGCGGCGTTCACCGCCGTCGTCGTGGGCCTGGTGGTGGTGAGCGCGGCCGGGGTGCTCACCCGACGGGGCCGCAACGGTGCGCGGCGGCTCGTGGACGGGCTGCGGGACGGCGGACTGCGGTGGTGGTTCCTGCTCGCGGGCCTCGTCGGCGCGGTGTTCGTGTTCGCCCAGACCCGCACCGTCGAGACGCTCGGGGTCTCCGTGCTGCTCCTGGCGGTGGTGGTGGGACAGTCCGTGGGCGGGCTGGCGGTGGACCGGTGGGGGGTCGGTCCCGGCGGGGTGCGGCTCGTGACGGGGCGCCGGGTGCTGGGCACGGTGCTCGTCGTCGGGGCGGTGCTGGTGGCGGTGAGCCCCCGGCTGAGCGGTGCCGGTCAGGGACTGTCCGTCCTGGTCCTGCTGCCGTTGGCCGCGGGAACGCTGATGCCCCTGCAGACGGCCCTGAACGGAAGGATCGGCTCCGCGGCCGGCACCCCGATCACCCCGACGCTCACCAACTTCCTCGTGGCCGCCGCCGGTCTCGGGGCCGTGACGGCCGTCCACCGTGCGGCGGCGGATCCGCCCGCGTGGTCCTGGGCCGGGCCGTGGTGGCAGTGGACCGGTGGGCCGCTCGGCGTTCTCGCCGTGGGCGCGGGTGCGCTGCTCGCCCGGTGGATCGGGGTTCTGCAGACCAGCCTCGGAGTGGTCACCGGCATGCTGGTGGGCGGGCTGGCGGTCGACGTGCTGATGCCGTCCCCGGGCACCGTCGTCGCACCGTTGACCGTGCTCGGCACGGCGCTCACCCTGGTCGGGCTGGTCGTGACCTCCTGGCCGGGACGGGCCGGCCCCGGGCCGGTCGGCGTGCCCGGCCGGAATTGACTACCCTGGGCGAGGACGTCGCAGGCGGCGTCCTCGTTCGTGGCGGCCGACGGCGGCCGCACCCTCGGCGGCCGACCGCCGAGCGAGCCAACCCACCACGCGCGTCCGCAGCCGGCGGTCGGGCGAGAACCCGGAGTGAACCCACATGGCCCCCAGAACCACGTTGGACAACGTCATCACGCTGGCCAAGCGCCGCGGTTTCGTGTTCCAGGCGGGTGAGATCTACGGCGGCTCCCGCTCGGCCTGGGACTACGGACCCCTGGGCGCCGAGCTCAAGGAGAACATCAAGCACGAGTGGTGGCAGACCTTCGTGCGGGGCCGGGAGGACATGGTCGGCCTGGACTCCTCGATCATCCTGCCGAAGGCGGTCTGGGAGGCCTCCGGACACGTGGCGACCTTCACCGACCCGCTCGTGGAGTGCCTGTCCTGTCACAAGCGCGCCCGCCAGGACCACCTGCTCGAGGCCTTCGAGGAGAAGAAGGGCCGGGCGCCGGAGAACGGCATGGCGGAGATCCCCTGCCCCAACTGCGGCACGAAGGGACAGTGGACCGATCCGCAGCAGTTCTCCGGCCTGCTCAAGACGTTCCTGGGCCCGGTCGACAACCAGGAGGGCCTGCACTATCTCCGGCCGGAGACGGCACAGGGCATCTTCGTGAACTTCAACAACGTGGTCACCGCGGCCCGGAAGAAGCCGCCGTTCGGCATCGGCCAGATCGGCAAGGCCTTCCGCAACGAGATCACGCCGGGCAACTTCATCTTCCGCACCCGCGAGTTCGAGCAGATGGAGATCGAGTACTTCACCCACCCGTCCGAGGCCGGACGCTGGTTCGACGAGTGGGTCGAGGCGTGCTGGAACTGGTTCACGGACCTGGGCATCGACCCGGCCAACATGCGCCGGTTCGACGTGCCCGAGGAGGAGCGCGCCCACTACTCGGCCGGGACGATCGACATCGAGTACCAGTTCGGCTTCCAGGGCAACCCGTGGGGCGAGCTGATGGGCATCGCGAACCGGACCGACTACGACCTCGGTGTGCACAACGAGCACTCCAACACCGACCTCAGCTTCTTCGACCAGCAGACGAACGAGCGCTACGTCCCCTACGTGATCGAGCCCTCCTTCGGGCTGACCCGCTCCATGATGGCCTTCCTCGTGGACGCCTACACCGAGGACGAGGCCCCCAACGCCAAGGGCGGCGTGGACAAGCGCACCGTGCTCAAGCTGGACCCGCGCCTGGCGCCCGTCAAGGCCGCCGTGCTGCCGCTGTCCCGCAACGAGGACCTCTCGCCGCGGGCGCGGGACCTGGCGGCCGAGCTGCGCCGGAGCTGGAACATCGACTTCGACGACGCCGGCGCGATCGGCCGCCGCTACCGCCGCCAGGACGAGATCGGCACCCCGTACTGCATCACGGTGGACTTCGACACGCTGGAGGACCAGGCGGTGACCATCCGGGAGCGGGACGCCATGACCCAGGAACGAGTGGCCCTCGACCGGGTGAAGTCCTACCTCGCCGGGAAGTTTGCCTGCTGATGCCCGGGGCGATCACCGTCCGCCCGTGGCGGGAGGACGACGACCTGCGGCTGCTCGAGGTGTGGCCGGCCCCGGAGTCGCCCCAGGCGGCGGCGTTCCGCGCCGCCCTGAGGCCCGACGACGACGCCCCGTGGTCGCGCACGGTCGTGGCGGAGGACTCGGGGATCCCGGTCGCGGCCGGGACCGTCTACGAGTCCCCGCTGCACCCGCGGCGCCTGTGGCTCTGGGTGGAGGTCGCCCCCGACCGCCGCGGCGAGGGCATCGGCCGCATGCTGCTGGAGCGGCTGCGCGAGCTGGCCGCACAGGCGCCGTCGGGTGTCCGCGCACTGCGCACCAAGGTGGCGCCCGGGTCGCCGGGGGAGCGTTTCGCCCGCGCGGCGGGGCTGGAGACGGCCCAGGTCTCGCGCGTGGTCCGCGTCGACGCCGGAGCGCTGCCGCCGCTGCCCCTGCGCGAGCACGCCGACGGAACGCCCGCGCAGTCCGTCGAGGATCTCGCGACCGGCTCGGTGGAGCTCACACGCGTCCTGTGGGACTTCTACCGCGCGGTCCACCGCTGGGACGAACCGGCCGATCTGCCGGTCGGGCGCGTCAACCGGATGTTCCTCTCGGACGCGGCCCACGCCTTCGGGGCCGTCGTGCTCCGCGACGGTGTGGGACCGGGGGAGCGCGGAAGGATCTCCGCGTTCGCCGTGAGCTACCGGCCGGTCGAGCTGGACGAGGTGTCCGGCGCCGCGGCCGCCGACGGCGAGCCGGAGGACGCCCCGGCCCACATCATGCTCGGCTGGGCACCGGGGGAGGCAGCTGCGGGCCGGGCCCTCGAGCAGCTGCTCTCCCTGGTGGCCCACCACCATCCCGTGCAGTTCCAGGTGGACGAGGCGATGGATCCGCTCACCGCCGTCGTGGAGAACCTCCTGGCGGCCGGGGTCGCCGCGGTCGTGGAGACCGACGTCGTCCTCGCGGAGCCCGCCGGCACCTGAGCCGACCGGCGGCGCGTCCGGCCGCGTCCGCGCCGCGGGAGGCGCCCGCGGCCGGCGCCCGAGGTCGTCGGACCGTCGGCCGGGCACGGTTCTGCGGGTCCGGCGCCCTGCTACTGAGAGGGCGTCCGGCCGGCCCCGCCGGGGGCCGGGTCCGCCGTCGTGACGGTTCCGCTCGTGTAGTCCTGCTCGCCGTAGAGCCAGTCGGTGTAGTCCCAGATGCCGTGCCGGTCCGCGGACTTCCACAGCATGTTCCGCACGGTCCGTTCGACGGGGCCCGTCAGGTGCCAGGACTCTCCCCAGATCCGGGCCGTGGTCTGGATCCGGGCGGTTCGCGGCTGGCGCACGGCGTTGTACCGGGTGAAGACGTCGTGCCACTTGCTCGGGTCGTGGTGCTGCGCGTCGGCGAACACGGACTGCGCCGCGATCGCCTCGAGGGCGGCTGCGTCCTCGAGCGCCTGGCAGGCACCCTGGGCGAGGTACTGCAGCATCGGGTGGGCGGCGTCGCCGGCGAGGGCGATGTTGCCGTCGACCCAGTTCTCGATCGGGACCCGGTCGAACATGGGCCAGCGCTGCACGTGGCTGAGGTTGTCGAGGGCGGCCTGGACCTCGGGCACACAGTCCTTGTAGGCCTCACGCAGCTCGGCGTCACCCTCGTAGACCAGCTGGCCGGCCGCGAAGGACGGAGAGCGGTAGACCGCGACGGTGTTGAACAGTTCTCCCTGGCGCAGCGGGTACTGCACCAGGTGGCACTCCGGGCCCATCCAGACCACGACGGCCTCCATGTCCCCGGCGTGCTTGATCTCCGAGATCGGCAGCGCCCCGCGGTAGGCCACGTACTCGGAGCCGACGGGCTCGTCGTCGGAGAGCTGGGCGCGCACCACGGACTTGATGCCGTCGGCGGCCACGACCGCGTCGGCCTCGAAGACCCGCCCGTCGACAGCCGTCGCCCGGGCGACGGCGCGACCGTCGACCTCGATGTTCTCCACCTTCTCGACGCGCACGTTGTTGTGCAGGCGCACGCCGAGCTTCTCGCACTCCTCCATCAGCAGACGGTGCAGGTCGGAGCGGTGGGCCACGATGTAGGGCGCCCCGTAGCGCTCGTAGTACTCGCCGGTGACGTCCTCGCGCAGCAGCTCCTCCCCCGTGAGGGCGTCCCTGAAGACGATGTACCTCGGGGCGACGCCGGTCTCGACGGCGCGGTCGAGCACCCCCCACTCGCGCAGCAGACGCGTGGCGTTGGGCGACATCTGCAGGCCGGCGCCGACCTCGCCGAACTCCGGGGCCTGCTCGACGAGCTCGACCTCGGCGCCGTGGCGGAGCAGGGCGAGCGCATTGCCGAAGCCGCCGATGCCGCCTCCGATGACGAGAACCTGGGTGGACTGTGCCATGGTGATCAGTTCCTTTCGAGCGGGATCAGGGTGGTCGTGAGAGCTCGTGGCGGGGACGGGCCGCGCCGAGCACCGGTGTGACGGACACCACCAGCTTGACGCCGCTCACACGATGGGACGAAGAAAGTTCCACGGGTCAGAACCGACCCGGGGCCGTGTCGAGCCCCGGAAGAAGCCCGCAGCGCGCGGTGCGGGCGGTCCGGGCCGAGGATCGCCCGATAGGCTTCTGCTATGCGGAACCAGGATCAGCAGCCGCCGCCGGCCTACACCCTGCACTCGGTGGACAACGTGCTGCGTCTGATGCAGATGCTGCGTGACACGGGAGGCGTGCGGCTGAAGGACGTCGCCGCCGACCTGGGGGTCGCCCCGTCCACCGCCCACCGGCTGCTCTCGATGCTCGTCTACCGGGGGTTCGCGGTCCAGGACGACTCGCGGCGCTACCTGCCCGGCCCGGGCCTGGGGGCGTCCGTCGCGGGGACCCCTTTGCACGGACGACTGCGCCGGATCGCCCGGCCCTACGTGGAGATGCTGGCCCAGCGCGTGGGGGAGACCGCCAACCTGATCGTCCGGGTGGGCACCACCAGCCGGTTCCTGGTCACGGTGGAGAGTTCCGTCGTCGACACCGTGGGGGACCGCCGGGGCACCGTGTTCCCCGCGGCGTCCACGTCCGGCGGCAAGGTGCTGCTCGCCCAGCTCTCCCGGGAGGACCTGGAGCGGCTCTTCCGCACGGCCAGCGCCAAGACCGTCGGGGAGTACCTGGACGCCAACCGGTTCGAGGCGCTGCTGCGGAGCCTGCAGCTGGTCAAGGAGGTCGGGTTCGCGGTGAACAGGGAGGAGTCCGAGGAGGGGGTCACCGCGGTCGCCGTGCCCGTCCTCGCTCCCGACGGCACCGGGCTCGCCGCGCTGTCCGTCTCCGTGCCGGCCGCCCGCGCGGACGTGCTGGGGGAGCACCGCGTGCGGCGGGCGCTCGCCGACATCCGCACCGACCTCGAGCAGGACATCGCCGAGCACCTCGGCTGAGGGACGCGGCACAGGGAGCGGCGCAGTTTCCTGGGTGCAGAAACTTTTTTCGGGGTCGGAGGGCGTCCCGTAGCGTCGTCGGTAACTCACATCACATCGTCGGGCGAGGACGCCCGGTCGATACGTCGAGTACCGAGGAGCTCACCATGAGTCATGACCAGCAGATGACGGTTCCGCCCCCGACGCCGGAGGAGCAGACCCAG
This sequence comes from Kocuria rhizosphaerae, assembly GCF_044462265.1. NCBI lineage: Bacteria > Bacillati > Actinomycetota > Actinomycetes > Micrococcales > Micrococcaceae > Kocuria > Kocuria rhizosphaerae. The sequence continues at coordinate 2,049 of NZ_JBISWL010000131.1, read as the reverse complement.
CTCGACGCCCTCTACCGGGATTTCGAGGCGGGGCACATGATCCCGTTGTGGACGGAGATCGGCGACCTGATGCCTGCGGCTCCGCGGTCGGCGGCCGTGCCGTTCGTGTGGGAGTGGAAGAACCTCCTGCCGCTGGCCGAGCGCGCCGGGGACCTCGTGCCGGTGGGCCGTGGCGGGGAGCGCCGTGCGATCGCGCTGGCCAATCCGGGTCTGGGCGGGCGGCCGTACGCGACGCCGACCCTGTGGTGCGCGATCCAGTACCTGGGCGGTCACGAGGTGGCCCCGGAGCACCGGCACTCCCAGAACGCGTTCCGCTTCGTGGTCGAGGGCGAGGGCGTGTGGACCGTGGTCAACGGCGACCCGGTGCGGATGTCGAGGGGCGACTTCCTGCTCACCCCGGGCTGGAACTTCCACGGCCACCACAACGAGACCGACCAGCCGATGGCGTGGATCGACGGGCTGGACATCCCGTTCGTGCACTACACGGACACGGCGTTCTTCGAGTTCGGCATCGACCGGGTGACCGACGAGTCGACCCCGGAGCTCTCCCGCGGGGAACGGCTGTGGTGCCATCCGGGGCTGCGCCCGCTCTCGGGCCTGGGCAACACGGTGTCCTCGCCGATCGGGGCCTACCGGTGGGAGCACACCGACCGGGCCCTGTCCGAGCAGCTGCGGATCGAGGACGAGGGCTACCCGGCCACGGTGGAGCCCGGGCACGCGGCGGTGCGCTACGTCAACCCGACCACCGGTGGGGACGTCATGCCCACGATCCGGGCCGAGTTCCACCGCTTCCGGCCCGGCACGCAGACCCGCACCACCCGTGAGGTCGGCTCCAGCGTCTACCAGGTCTTCGAGGGCCGGGGCCGTTTTCTCCTCAACGGTGAGGTCCGCGACGTGGAGAAGGGCGACCTGGTGGTCGTGCCCTCCTGGACCGCGTGGCAGATCCAGGCCGAGACCGACTTCGACCTGTTCAGGTTCGGCGACCAGCCGATCGTCGAGAAGCTGAACTTCCACCGCACCTTCGTGGAGGGCGAGGAGAAGTAGCACCACCCCGCCGGCGCGCGGCACGGCCCGTGCCGCACGCCCGACCGGGACCCGTGACGCTCCACCCGGCACCCCCGGCCCCGGCCCCGGACCCCCGTTCCCCGGCCCGCTTTTCCCCGGGCCGCGTTTCCCCGACCCCCGTACGTCGACCCGCACACCTCGATCCAGGAGAACAGAACCCATGAAGCTTGCAACGCTGCGCACCGACCGGTCCACGACCGCCGCCCGTCTGGACGGTGAGGTCTTCACCGAGATCGAGGGCTACCCCGACCTGGGGGCGCTGCTGGCCCAGGAGAACTGGCGGCAGATCGCGGCCGACGCCTCCGGGCCGCGCCACGAGGCCGCCCACGCCCGGCTGGAGACGCTGGTGCCCAACCCGTCCAAGGTGCTGTGCGTGGGGCTCAACTACAAGAGCCACATCCAGGAGATGGGCCGGGACCTGCCCTCCCATCCGACGATGTTCGCGAAGTTCGCCGACACCCTCACCGGGCCCGGCGACCCGGTGGAGGCCGTGGCGGAGGACCCGGAGCTGGACTGGGAGGGCGAGCTCGTCGTGGTCATCGGCAAGACCGCCCACAAGGTCTCCGAGGCCGACGCCGCCGGCCACATCGCCGGGTACACGGCCGCCAACGACATCTCCATGCGCGGGTATCAGTTCCGGACCAAGGAGTGGCTGCAGGGCAAGATCTGGGCGGCTTCCACCCCGGTGGGCCCGGTCATGGTCACCGCCGACGAGTTCGACCCGGCGACGGCGACCCTGCACACCCGGGTCAACGGGCAGACGATGCAGGAGCACTCCATCGGGGACCTGCTGTTCACCCCGACGTTCCTGGTCTCCTACCTCTCCACGATCCTGCCCCTGCGCCCGGGCGACATCATCCTCACCGGGACCCCGGGCGGGGTGGGCCGTGCCCGGGACCCGCAGGTCTACCTGAAGTCCGGGGACCAGGTGGAGGTCGCCATCGACGGGATCGGCACGCTGTCCACGAAGATCGTCGACCCCGC